>JAYSXU010000312.1:0-1638 GCA_043716965.1 Fimbriiglobus sp. | reverse complement strand
ATCAACATCCAGGTCACGGACGCTGTTACGGACCTCCACTGTCACCGGGTTGACAGTCGGATTTTGCACGGTCACTTCGAGGGCCAGTTGCTTCTTGGCCACCGACGGCATGGCGAACACGTCGGCGGTGTATTGCAGCCCGCCGACGACCAGTGACGGCGTTTCAAGGATGCCGTTGCGCCGCACTTTGAACAGCGTCGGGAAGTCCGCGAACCGCGTCGGCCCCAGGCCGCCTTGGTTGTGAAACCGCTCGTGCGGGTAGTTGAACAGGTAGCGGGCGGACTGGCCGCGCTCGGTCTTGGCAATCGCGTAGTACAGGTCTTTGATGCCGACAACGATTTCGTTGATCGCGCCGGGTTTGATCGCACTGGTCGCATCGCACTCGAACGCCGCGCAGGGGGTGTTGCTGAAACCGACCCGTTGGCCGTTGACGAACACGGTGGAGATGAGTGCGTTGTTCGGGAACCGCAACACAAACGACCGCCCCGCGAAGTCGGTCGGCACGCGGACTTTGGTGCGGTACAAGTAGCGGTGACTGTACGCCCACTCCGGCAGCGCGGCATCCCGATCCCCTGGCACACGGACGCCACGCCATTTGAGCGAATCCAGGTTTGTTGGAAGAGAGATGATGGGGCCAGCACGATCGACGAGTTCGTTTTCATCGAACCGGGCAATCTGCCAAGTACCGCCCATGTCGAGCGTGCGCCGCGTGCCGGTCGGCGTATTGGCGGGAACCGCCGGGAATTCAAACAATGCCTTCTGAGCTTCGTAATCCAACGGGTAATTCCACACTTGCCCCGGACGAAACCGGCCGTTCGGGGTGAACGGTTCTTGCATGATGCAGGCGCAATCGAACCCGAACAGCAACCGTTCCGGTTCCGCGTTGCCGTTCACCAGTTTGGTCGGGCGGGGGACGTTGAACTCGAGGTTGTGCGCCCCCGCCGTGAGTTCGACGGTGCCGAGTTTCAGCCACGCGACTTCGGCGAAGTCCGCGATGGCCATCAAGTCTGATGTGAGTTCGTCTGGCTTCACCGTTTTCCATTCGTTGGCCCCGACACGCCAACGAAACGGGGAGCGGGCGAACTCGTAGCCAAGTCGTGCCCACACGTCGTACTTTCCGGGTGTTTTCACTTTGAACGCATAGGCGGTACTCGCCCCTTCGACTGGCACTTTTTTGGCGACATCTTGGGCGTCCACCGCCGCGAACTGCCACTTCTCGCCGGACAGGATGTTCGCACGCCCCCAACCACCGGATTGGAAAATCGGGTCGGCTTTGGTCGGGGTTTCGCCTTCGATCCAGACATGCTCAGGGACGTTCGCCAGCATGAGGGGTGGGGCGGGCTGAATGAGGAGCAACGGCAACAGGAACGCGGCGAGTGACATAGCAGTGAGATCAGCCGGGCCAAGGGGCGGGTGGGGACGAAGCCTGTCGGCAAACTTTACCAGACTTCGCTCAGCGCAACGATCGTTATATCCGAAATAGCCGGTGAAGTTTCTCGGATTGTGGTCCCGATTTGCTCAAGGCGTGACGGCAAGCCGCGCAAGACCGACCTACAGTTTCGTGTACTTTGCGTGAATCCGAACAACTGATTCCACCCCAACTACCACCCCAAGTGACACCATGATGACCAAACGCTG
>JAYSXU010000311.1:0-4825 GCA_043716965.1 Fimbriiglobus sp. | reverse complement strand
CTCGTGAGATACGCCTTCCCCGCAAGCTCCGTGAGGTCCAGGAACCGCTCCCCGTTGCGGTAACGTCCGACGAGTGCGCGGGTTTCTTCGAGCGTGAACGGTTGGCTCTTGGCCAGTGCCGGAAGCGGCTTCCCGGCTTTGGCGGCCAACATCAACCGCAACGCATCATCGGCAATCCGTGTGACTACGCTGTTCGCCACGTCTCGTGAGCAGACCACCACGACGCCCAGCTTCTCCGACGGCAACGCCGCGAGTTCCGTAGCGAAGCCGTAGATGGCCCCGCCGTGCCCGATCCGCTTCACGCCATCGACTTCGCCCAACGCGAAGCCGATACCGAACTTGCGGGGGTTGTCCGGCTTGCTGAATTGCGGCTTGAACATTTCGGCCAGCGATTCCGGCTTCAACAGCGGTTGCCCGTTCACCTGCCCGCCCGCGAACAGGCACGACAGGAACTTGCCCAGGTCCATCACGGTGGAGTACATGCACCCCGCCGGGGCTTCGCCGAGTTCAAACGTCGACGCCGGAAACTCCCGCCCGTGGTACGTGCCCATCACCGCGTCCGCCAGGAGCTTCTTGACGGCGGGGGTCGCCTCGAACGACGTGTTCGTCATCCCCAGTTTGTCCAACACCCGGCGCTGGACGTAGGGTTCAAACTTCTCCTTCTGCGTTTTCTGGAGCGTGTAACCCACCAGCGCAATGGCTCCGTTGGAGTACTTCACCCGCTCGCCGGGGGCGAAGACGAGATCGACGCCGTTCAGACTCGCCACCGTCTTTTCCAACCCCGGTTCGGTCGGGTCGAAGTAGTTGCCGACCGGCGGTTCGCGGACCAATCCGGAATGATGGGCGGTGAGCATTCGCAACGTGATCGGCTTGTGATCGGGCATCATCGCGGGCTTGAAGTCCGGCAGGTAATTCGTCAGCGGGACGTCGAGATCGAGCTTTCCTGCTTCGACCAACTGCATCAGCGCAATATCGGTGAACAGTTTGGAAACCGACCCGACGCGGTAAACCGTCTCCGCCGTGGCCGGGATTTTCTTGGCCTTGTCCTGGAACCCGTACCCGGTCGCCCACACGATTTGTTGGTCATCGACGAGCGCAATTGACAACGCCGGTAGCCGCTTGTCGGCGACTTCATGTTGGATCAGCGATTGTAATTCTGTAACAGCCGCCGCGTACTTGGTCGCGGGCTTCACCGCCGCTTGCGCAAAGCAAGAAGTCACGCTCACCGTCACGGTGAACAACACGAACAAGTAACGCATCATGGGCACCATCCGAATTCAGGTTGCAGCGCAGTGTGACTGATGGTGCCTATTATTGAGCCGTTTCTCCGAGTTGCTACGGGATGGGTCAAGAAAACTTTTCGGGCGTGGGCGGCACGGGATGCGTTACGGCTTGCGGGGAACAAACGTGAAGTCCGGGTCGGGTTTCGGCTTGGCTTTCAGAACATCGGGTAGCCAGGATTTGAACGTATCGGGCAACTCCCGGATCCCACTTCCGAACTGACGCAGGCGATCACCGGCGATCGTTCCTTGGGAATAGGACACGGTCGGCTTGCCGCAAATTCCGAACGTCAAGGTCACCGATTGCGGGCCGTAGTCGTAGCGGATGGTTCGGCCTGTGTACGTCACACGCGGTGCACCGGGCGGCATGGTGAGGGGGACGTAAACCCGTTCCCCGGTTTTGGGGTAGTTGACGGCAATGATGACGGGTCCACCGGGCAGCATCGGCCCCTGGAACGTCCGATCCCCGGTGTAGTAAAAGCGGTGAACGATAACGGCGGGTGGAATTTCGACCTGTTGGAGGCCGTTCATGCCGGGTCGAACCAGCACCGCAGGCTTGCCGGTCGGGTCCACGCCCGGATCAAGAATTTCAATTTCCTGCGTCGGCGGGACTGGTGCCGCTGGCCGCGAACCGGCTGCGGTCGCAAGTGTGCCGACGCCCAAAACCAGCACGGTGACTGCAACGCCCCGAACCCATCGGCTTCCCTGCTTGCTCATCACGTCCCTCCCGGACATTACCGACTTGACATTACCGATAAGTGAACTCAACTTCCACGCGGTCGATCAGTTCAAACGACCGCCGCACCGCATCACTTCGGCCTTCCATCCGCCCACTGTACGGCTCGGCGCGCTGCACCATAAACGGGTCGAGCGGTAGTTCGATCAACGCCGGTTTCCCAATCGCCGACCCGAGCCGATCATCGCGCAACGGCGACAACCCGTAGCCCCGAACCCGCAAGACTAACAAGTTTCGTCGCAACTGCGTTGTCTGAAGCACCGTTTCCAGCCGTTCGTTAACCCGGAGTGGGGAAGCGGCATCCAGGCCGACCCGTGGGTTCTGATCGGCCCGGAAGCTCACCAGATACCGCCCGTCGTCGTACAGCGTGACCGCGACCCGTGACACAAAACAGTGGTCGATCTGTAGCCGCGAATCGGCCAGTTGAAACACAACGGGGGGTCGCGGTGTGTTGCCCAAACCCGCCGGTAACGGCAGTTCGTCCAAGCGTGTCGGGTCACTGATTTCGGACGCCAACACCGGCACCCGAATCAAACTCGCGGAGGTCGTGGTCGGACGAGGTTCGTCCGACGTGGGCCGGTAGGGGTAACACGGAATGCCGGGCAGCGGCTTGGGCCGCGTGCGGAGCGTTGGCAGTTCCGCCGCCACGCTTGTTGCCGTGCAAAATCCGATCACGCCAATTGCCCACAATCGCCGGTTCATAGCGCCACTCCGTGACGGGAACGCGGCAAGTATTCCTCGCCGCCGACAGTACAATTGATGTTGTCGGCAAGCATCGAAGAAAGTCGTCACAGCGTTGTGCTAGAAGCGCGATCCTTCCCGCGACAAGACTGTTATTTTCCGGACAATCCCACGAATCAGCGGCTTACACCGATCGGCTGGTAGGGGCCAATTGGAGCCGGTAGTTGTGCCGGAATCGGGTTCGATGGCACCAACTGCGACTGAATCGGCGCAGGTGGGGTAAGCTGAAACGGTGGGATTGATTTTGGCGGCGACTGCGCTGCCAAGCCCGACTGCGGTGGGACCGGAATGGCCGGGATTGTTGGGACGCTACCATTTCGGACCATCGGCGGGACGCTTCCGCGTGGCGTCACCGTTGTTGAGATCGTCCCGTTCGGAATTTCGCGCGGCGCCATTTGCGGGTAGTTCCACCGTTAGTTGCCCGGCGTGGCGTGTTGAAACGGATCGAAGAGCGGGTCTTCGTTTCGATTCACCGGGGTTCGCGGCGCGAACGGCGTTTCGGGGTACGCCCGCCGGGGGTCGTAAGCATCGGGATAGCCTTCACGCAAATTGCTGTCCCGTAACCGCAAACCAGGGCCGTAGTACCCGTTCGGGTGCGTGTAGGGGATCGTCTCCTGTGTCCGGTACAAATCGGGGCGTCGTTCGCCGTAGGGGATTCGCAACGCCTCGTCCACTCGGGTCGCCCCGACATCGAAGATTCGCTGCTCGACATCCCGGCGGCGGTTGCGGACGACCCATTCGTCGTTGATGTCAGCACTGGGGTCCACGTCCGCCACGGCGGGGGCGTACCGCAAGCCCATGAGGTCAAAGAGTGTCGGGAAGATCGTACTCTGTGCGTAGATCAAGTTCTGTTGCAACGACGTGCCCGCACTCGGCAACGGGCGGAACAGCACGCCGACGCCGGGGATGTCTTGCAGGAGTTGCACACCCTTGCCGGTGCGGGCGACCTTCAGGGCCACTTGGTACTTGCTGACTTCCCGCAGTTCAAAGTTACTGAGCTGCACGTCCGTGTTCACGAAGTGCCGCTTCACGCGGCCGAGGTGTTTCTCGTCCGCGTGAAGCGGCTCACGAACATCCGTGGTGTACATGTAGTTAAAGTTAAACACAACGTTTTGCCCGTTCGGACTCAGGACCGGACGAACTTCGTACCCTGTGCCCATTTTAATCTTATACACGGCAGGGTCTGGTATTAAAGATTCAAACGCGGTACCGAACTTTTTGCGACCAGGACCGCCTTGGGCCAACAGCATCTCGTCCGGCGACGACGGCAAACCCGGCAGGACGTTGCGAACGGGTGAGAGGTTGCCGAGGCCGACACCGGGGCTGTTGAGCGGAACGCCGCTGTAGAGCCGGGCCGCAGCCAGGAACGTCGGGTCGTTCACAAGTGCCCCGTACTCGTCGAACAGAGCCTTGGCCGATTTGAACCCTTCGGTGATGAAGATGTCTCGTTTCGGCAGGTCGAACTCCATCGTCGCGGCGGGGCTAACCTTGGCGAACATGCGGTTGTTCGTCAACACCGTGGTCGTCTCGATTTGCCCCAACGTGACGTCCCACGACTGCCCCGACTCCCGCACACGCCGGAACGCAGGCTGGTTGAACTGCGTGTTGAAGTCCGTCTCCAACGCCGTGGCGAGGTTCTTCAAATAGTTATCCACGTTCGCCGTGTGCGCCCGCGTGCCTTCCAACAACTCGATGTGCTTGTCCTCGACTTCATCAACAAGAAGATCCAGCAGTTTCTTCTCATCCAAAGGCCGCCGTGACGCATCCGCCTTCGCCTTCGCCGCTTGATACCCGGCGCCGATTTGCACGAGACGTTTGAAAGTCGGGTCTGCGTCGGCGAAAATTCTTTTAGCATTGTTTTTGATCGCCGATCCATCACGGAGCAGACTAAGAATCTCGTCACGAAATCCTTGATAAATGACATATGCCTTGGTTGGATCAGGAGGTTCAACAGTCAAAACAGTGAGAATTGATCTCAGTTGAACTTTTGCTCGGGTCGATTCAGTACGAATCCGTGTCGAGATCCCGTTCAAATCAGCATCGAAGTCTCGGAACATTTCGACTGTAA
>JAYSXU010000032.1:0-6489 GCA_043716965.1 Fimbriiglobus sp. | reverse complement strand
GAAAAGGCGGGCATCATCAAACGGGGCGTTCCCGTGGTGAGTGGCGTCATGCAAACTGGGCCGCAGCAGTTGATCGCCGGCATCGCCAAGGCCAACGGAACGGCTGTGGTGCAAATCGGCCGCGATGTCCAATTCCAGACGACGCTCGACGACGATGCTCGTCAAGTGATGCACCTTGTGACACCACACTGTCACTGGCCGGCGTTGACGTTGGGATTACTTGGCGAACACCAAGCGGCCAATGCGGCGGTGGCAGTGGCCGCAGTCGAGCAGTTACGCCGAATGGGCCTGTCGATCCCGGACGAATCCGTACTGACAGGGTTACGAGACGTTCACTGGCCGGCGCGTGTCGAGTTGGTTTCGATTCGGCCTGCGATCGTGATCGACTCCGCGCACAATATCCCGAGTGCGGAAGCCCTTGTTAAAGCACTTCAGCAAGCTCTGCCTCGGGTCAACAAAAAATCCGTCGTGTTCGCGGTCTCTTCCGACAAACAGTACCCGGAGATCTTGGGCATACTGGGTGCCTACTTCGATCACTTTTATCTGACCCAGTACCGCAACAACACCCGCAGCGTGGCACCCGAAAAGTTGGCGGAGGTTCTGGTGGAGGTCGCACCGTGGCGTTCGTACAGTATTCACCAATCGGCAAGTGAAGCGTGGCTAACTGCGCGAGATAACGTGAACGTAGATGATTTAATCTGCGTGACAGGATCAGTGTTCTTGGCAGGGGAACTGCGCAATTTGATTCTTGCAGAGGGCTAATTCTTTGCTGGGGAAACAGCAAATGAACAGCTTTGTTAAGTGGGAGAGTCACGGCAAGGAATTTCTGACTTCTTAGACATAATTTTGAGATTATTTAGTTCCCAAATCCAAAGTGTCTCGTTATACCCAGCACACGTAGCGAGCCAGACCGCGTTTCGCCCACCAATTATGGAGGGGCGGTCGATGGCACGAAGTCACTTTCGCCCCCGCGACGATACCCTATGCAGAACCACCGTCACGCCACGGCCATTCGGTCCGTGGTGGAAGAATTGGAACCGCGCGATGTCCCTGCGGTCGCCGTCCGTTTCGACTACACCTACGACACGTCGGGGTTTTTCAACTCCCCGGACCGTCGGGCGGCTTTAGAAAGAGCCGCTCAATCAATCACGTCGCAACTTCACGACACACTTTCCGAAATTGCCCCACGCGGTAGCAACACGTGGAACGCTACGATTTATAACCCCGTGACCCGCTCGGAAGTCACCATCCCGAATCCAACGGTTCACCAAGATGAACTCGTCGTGTACATCGCGGCGGCTCCGATTGGTGCGGGGGAATTAGGTCTGACTACGTCCGGCGGGTTCAGTGCAACAGGTTCACGGACGTGGCTGGATACGGTGCGAGCGCGTGGCAAAACGGGTGCGTTGGCAACGCCCAAAACTGATTTCGCCACCTGGGGTGGCATGATTACGTTCGACGACAAGAGCAATTGGAATTTCGGCACCAACAACCCCGCCCCCAACCAGTACGACTTTAACAGTGTTGCGATCCATGAATTGCTTCACGTCTTCGGGTTCGGTCTCGGCGAACCTGCGTTCACCCGGCACATCACGAACGGCCGATTTGCGGGTCCGAACATCGTCGATTTGGTGGGGAATTCTATCGCCGTCGTCGGCGATCCGCCCGACCACTTCGCACCGGGTACCAGCTACAAGGGCCAGGAATCGCCGATGCAACCGGCGCTCGCGGCGGGGGTCAAGCGAGTCGTCACGCCACTCGAATTTGCACTCCTCAAGGACATCGGCTGGAATAGCACAATACCCGTCAGCCTACCTGTTGTACCGGCCCAAGAAGTCGTGACGCCACCTTCACCGGCGGCAGCGGTCATCAAATCGCTGGCAACACCCGCGATTGCCCGCTTCGCAGTTGGCACGGCTAACTCGGCAGTGGATTACGGCTCCAACGGCGTCGTGATTAGCACGATCCAGCCATACGGAGCTACGTATTTCGGTGGCGTCCGCACGGCAACGGCAGACGTGACGGGCGATGGTGTGCCCGACTTGCTGACGGCGACTGGTCCCGGCCAGGTGGTGATCGTGAAATTATTCGACGGCGTGACCGGCGCGGAAATCGCCACAGTATTACCCTTTGAAACGACATTTACTGGCGGCGTGTTTATCGCTTCTGCCGATCTGAATCACGATGGCAAAGCCGATCTTGTAGTGACACCTGATGAGAACGGTGGCCCGGTCGTCGCAATTTATGACGGTGCTTCGTTGGCAGCGGGACGGGTCGTTCAACTCAGTCGATTTTATGGTATCAACGATCCAAACTTCCGGGGCGGGATTCGCCCGGCTCTGGGGGACGTGAACGGGGATGGGACAGCCGATTTGGTGATCTCTGCCGGGTACGGTGGTGGTCCGCGCATCGCCATTCTGGACGGCACGACGGTAACCAACAGCATCGGCCAGCAAAACCTCGTGGCCGATTTTTTTGCGTTTGAATCCGACTTGCGTAACGGTGCCTATGTGACCGTCGCGGATTTCGATGGGGATGGGTTTGCCGACGTGACAGCGGGAGCAGGCCCTGGCGGCGCGCCGCGCGTCACTACGTTCAGTGGTCAACAGTTAATGGCGAACCGGCATGTCTCGATCGCCAATTTCTTTGCCGGTGACACCAATACGCGAACCGGAGTCCGTGTTGCTGCCACCGATGTGGATGGCGATGGCCGCCCCGATCTTGTGACCGGCGGGGATACGATGACATCAATTTATAACGCCGTCTCGTTGTTCCAGAGCGTTGCCCCGCCGGCTTGGATCAACCTACCGGCCACGAGTTTGAGTTCACTCTCCGGACTCTACGTCGGATGACATTCCGAGTGGCACAGTTTCGCCCGTCTGTGCCGCAAAGTTGTCACATGTACCGAACGAAATGACCGTCACAACTTGCGCGAAGGTCTACAAATTTTCTGGCCGCACCACGAGGCAAGTTTTGTAGGTCGTGGTCGAGGCTTTGCGAGGCCCGACAGTTCATCTGGAATGATGATCGGGTGCGGCAAGAATACATTTTTGACAGGATTAACAGGATTTCAATCTGATCAGTTAATCCTGTTCAATCCTGTCAAAAACTCCTGTGTCGGGCCTCGTCGCAATGCCTCTCATCTACCGCCACGACTTGCGCGATTATTTTCACCAGTAGAGTTTTTCCAGCGTCACGTTTCCACCGCATAGGACCACACCGACTTTGCGGATATTTTCCAAGCGACGATACTCCTCGCTCAGCACGACCGCAACGCCGACTGCCGCACTCGGTTCGATAATCAACTTCATGCGTTCCCACACCAACCGCATAGCCGCAACGATCTCCGGTTCAGTCACGGTGAAGATCGCTTCGACTTGGTCGCGGATGATCGGCCACGTCAAATCACCAAGACTGGTGAGCAATCCATCGGCGATGCTGTTAGGTGCGGTTTGCAGTAGCCGTGATCCGGCGGCTTTGGAGCGAGCCGCATCATCGGCCCCGAGTGGCTCCGCACCGAACACGCGGATCGTCGGGTTGACCCCACGGGATGCAATACAGAAGCCTGAAAGCAACCCGCCCCCGCCGACGGGAGAAATGACCGCGTCCAAGTCCGGCACCTCTTCGAGCAATTCTAACGCGGCGGTCCCCTGCCCCGCGATGACTTCCGGGTGGTCGAACGGCGGGATCAAGGTGCCGCCTGTTTTCGCCACCAGTTCGATGGCCATTCGCTCACGTTCCACAAGCGTCGGCTCGCACTCGACGATCTGCCCGCCGTAGCCCAGCACCGCTTGCTTCTTCACCTCTGCCGCCGTGTGTGGCATCACGATGTAGGCGGGAATTCCTCTCATCCTTGCTGCCAGCGCGAGTGCTTGCGCGTGGTTGCCGCTACTGTGTGTGACAACGCCCCGCTTCGCAGTGGTGGCATCCAACTTCTGCACCGCGTTCGTCGCGCCACGATACTTGAACGCGCCGGTCTTCTGCAAGTTTTCGCACTTAAAATACACCGCCCGATCCGCCAGGCGGTCGATCGTCTCCGAGGTCATCACCGGCGTGCGCTGCACGAATCCCGCGATCCGTGCCGCCGCTTCCCGGATCGCGGCCAAGTCTGTGGCGTAAACAGCCATCCGTTGCGACTCCTTGTTGTTTACTTCGTCTTGGGCCGAATCAGCACGACATCGTGGAAGACTTCAAGCGTTAACCCGAGGGGGTCGAGCATCTGGTGCAGACTTTTGCGGAGTTCAGCGGCAGTCAGCGTGCCCGTGACTTTTGCGGTCGGGTCCATGGTGCCCGCTTTTATCGCGGCGGCATCAAAGGCCATCGCCAAATCAAAATGAGCCACGATCCGGGGTAGGATGCTTTCCAGTGATTGATCCTTTATTCCCAGTGGTACCATCGGCTTATCGGTAGATTTCGCCGCCCGATCGAGCTGTTCGAGCAAGTCTATAGCAGCCTCTTTTTGGCGGTGGGAAGCCGGTTCGTGCCGATTGGGTTTTACCGTGGTGATGCGCAAACTTTTGTCGTCCGCCGACGGTGCGAAGCCCAACCCGTGCGGGTGAAGCACCAACTGCTCGATGGTCCGCAGGGTCACGCCGCTGCCGATCAACATTCCCGGCACCGGACTATCCGGCGTTAACCCGACTGCCTTCAGTGCATCCGCATCGACTTCGATCGTCACGCCGATCCAGTTCTTCAACATCGTCGCCATTTTGACGAATGTGAACTTCTTCGGGTTGAAGTCCCAGTACACGTTCTTGTACACGTCGCGGTTGCGTGCCCACATTTTAGACGCGGGTAATTTTGGTAGCTTCGCTTCCAAATCGGACGGCTGCGCTTCGCCAACCAACTTGCCTTCGGGATCGATTAACAACCCGGTCGGGTGGGCGCTGATCTTCAACATCGCTTCAGTCTTGCCTTCTGAATCAAGCAGAATCGGGAACGGCAGATCCTGGTCTTGCCAAAACTTCTTCTTGAGCGGGAGCAGTTTCGGGTCGAGTTCCTGGAACGATTTCACGCTGTTGTCGTGGATGGTCAAGATCTGGAACTTGTCGTGGTGGTCTTTGTAGTCGTTGTGAATGGCGATGAGTGCTGGCAAACTGCCAGCGTAGCACGGCCCTCACCAGAAGCCCCAGAACTCCAGGTAAACCCACTTCCCTTTGTAGTCCGCAAGCTTAACGTCCGGCTTCACCCCTCGGGCATCGGTGATTTGAAATTCCGGCAACGGCTTCCCTTTCAGCTTAGCAATTGGTGTTGCGCCGAGATCAACTGTGCCGAGCTCCAACACTGAACGATCGCCTTCGAGATTCACGGACTTCATAACATTGTTCACATCTTCGCCGTAGATGCTGATGCTATACTTCCCCACCGGGAGCAAGAATTCAAACTCCGCTTGCTTGGTGGTGTGTTGAGTGAAATAGGCTCGGTATCCGTCCCGAGTCACAGTCACGTTTGCCCACTTCGGGGCGTAGCCTAGTTCTTTGCTGTCCATCTTCCCGCTCATCCGCATCACGGCACCAAGAGTCACCACGACTTCCTTGCCCGCATCCGCTTTGCTGACGCCGGCGATCCCGCCCTGTGTGCGATCGGCGGAGAGTACCATCACGGGTCGCTTTTCGTTCCAGTTGTCGATGACGACGACCGCTTTTCCGTCGGCGTTGGTCTTCACGTCCTTGGGGTTCGATGGCGTCATCACGCCGTCTTTCGCTTCCCAAAACAACGACACATCGACACCCTGCTCCGGCTTCATTTGGGCATCGACAACTTTGATCGTGACCGTGAACGTATCGGCGTAAACCGATTGCCCCGCTATTGCGAACACGATTAACACAAACAGCAACCGGACCGATAGGACGTTACTCGAATTCATGTGTCCATCCGGGGTTGGCGTATTTAGTCGTCACGAGTTGCTCCGCAGTTTGGTACTCGGCGTCCGTCACGGCGTCGATTGTGCCACCGAACTGGGTTTGGAACCAGTGAAAAAGATGATCGACGATGGCAGCGCGAGATAACCCGGTTTGCCGGACGAGTGGGCTGACTCGTTTTGCTGCGCTTGCGGTGCCATTGTCTTTCAGCTTTTCGCGGCCGATGCGTAGAACTTTCACCATCTCGCCGGGGTCCATGTCGTAGGCAATTGTCGTGTGATGCAACACCACGCCGAAGCGTCGGGCCTGGGCGGCGCCGCCGATTTTGCCTTCCGAACACGCAATGTCATTGATCGGCACGTGGTGGGCATCCACGCCGATCGCACGCAGTCCGCTGATGACCCACGATTCGCAAACTTCGTAACTTTGGCGAATGCTAAAACCCTGGACCGCCGACTCGGGCAGATAAAGTGAGTACGTAATCGCCCCATGCGGTTGCAGAAACATCGCCCCGCCGCCCGTCATCCGCCGCACGATTTGCACGCCCATTTCCGCCGCCGCAACTTGGTCCACTTCGTTGGCCACGGACTGGGTTCGACCGATAATAATCGCAGGTTCCGACCACCGC
>JAYSXU010000310.1:0-4825 GCA_043716965.1 Fimbriiglobus sp. | reverse complement strand
GTGCGGGGAATGCCTGGACTGGTTCACCGCTCAAGAATGCGAAAACTACATCCGACACGCCGGCTATCGACGCAACAAGGATAATTAAAATGCTCTAGGCGTTCCCTTCATAATCTAAGATCGTAACGCGAACATCAACGGGGTTGTGCATACACTAAGCACAGTAGGTTTACGGACTATTACCACGTCCGATGGCGGTTTAACGAAAATGGGGGCATCATGAAAGGCTTTGTGCAAGACATTGAGAGCATCGCCGTAAAAAATATCGAATTCCGCCGCGTACTTTATACGGCGAAGAACTGTCAACTCGTCGTCATGGCGTTAAAACCCAAGGAAGAGATCGGGGCGGAAGTTCATACGCTCGACCAGTTTTTTCGCGTAGAAGAGGGGACCGGCGAGGCAGTTCTCGAAGGCGTTCGGACGGCGATACAGGCAGGTTTCGCGGTCATTGTCCCGGCTGGTGTGAATCACAACATCATCAACACCGGCAGCGTCCCACTGAAGCTCTATACGCTTTACGCGCCGCCAAATCATCAGGACGGAGTTGTTCACCACACACGCGAAGAGGCCGAGGCGGACAGCGAACACTTCGACGGCAAGACGACTGAATAACGCGTTGATTCGTACCCTGCGGATCCTCCGCAAAGATGCCCTAGGCCCGCTTTTGAAAGTGACCCATCTCATGCCCCACCGCGAATGGCACCGAACCGAACGCATCGGGTGGTTGCGTGCGGCAGTCCTGGGTGCGAACGATGGCATCGTATCGACGGCGAGTCTTGTGGTCGGCGTAGCGGCCGCACATGCGTCAAGCCACGAAGTCTTAGTCGCGGGTGTCGCCGGCTTGGTCGCGGGGGCCATGTCGATGGCTGCTGGGGAATACGTATCGGTTAGTTCCCAAGCTGATACCGAACGCGCCGACATCGATCGCGAACGCAAAGAACTGGCTAAAGACCCGGTGGCGGAGCTTGCGGAACTCACGGCGATCTACGTGACCCGTGGCCTCGATCCCTCGCTCGCAAAACAAGTCGCCGCGCAACTCACGACCCACGACGCATTAGCCTCCCATGTCCGGGACGAACTTGGCTTTTCGGACACGCTCAGTGCCCGCCCGGTGCAAGCGGCGCTTGCCTCGGCGGGCACTTTCGCAGTAGGCGCTGCCATGCCTTTGATGACGGCTGTGGTTTTCAACGGGACGTATCTAATCCCTATTGTCGCCGGAACGTCACTTGTATTCCTCGCACTTTTGGGTGGATTGGCAGCGTTTGTTGGCGGCGCGAGTGCTGCGAGGGGTGCTTTACGGGTGACGTTTTGGGGGGCACTCGCGATGGCGTTGACTGCCGGCGTTGGGGCGTTATTCGGCACTGTCGTGTGAGCGAATTGTTCGGACGCGGTGACTGCAGCAACAAGTCATCAAACCACCCGTCGAACACGTGCTACAGGCCATTTCGTTCTTGCCGTGAATGAGATTGTCGTAATCTGCTGCGCAGTTCTTTCCTCTCACTTCAGCCGCGCCAGCACGTCGATCCAGCCTTGGACGCTGGGGTCTACCCAGAGGAAGATGAGCATGGGCAGGACGCCGAGGCCGATGGCGAGGATCGCTAGTAGCGCTAGGACGGTGAACTCGCGGGGGGTGGCGTCGGGGTAGGTTTGGGTGGCGGGGTTGGTGCCGAGGAAGACTCGTTGCCACGTCCACAGGAGGTAGCCGGCGGTTAGGATCGTGGTCAGGATCGCGGGGATGGCGAGGGTGGGGCTGTAGTTCCAGGCGCTCATCATCACGCAGAACTCGCCGACGAACCCGCACAAGCCGGGGAGCGCCATTGATGCGAAGAACAGGATCACGCTGACGCCGCAGAACAGCGGCATCGGTTGCTTCAGGCCGCCGAGCAGGTCGATTTCCCGGTGGTGGGCGCGGTCGTAGATCACCCCGACGATGAAGAACATCCCCGCCGAACTGACGCCGTGCGACAGCATCTGGAACATCGCCCCGGTCACGCCCCACTCCCAATAGTCCGGCGACCGCGACCACGACGCCAGCCCCAGCACGACGTACCCCATGTGGCTGATCGACGAGTACGCCAGCAGCTTCTTGAAGTCGGTTTGCCCCAACGCCACGAACGCGCCGTAGACGATGCTGACGACCCCGAGCAGGCCGACGTACCACGACAGCTCGTTCGCCGCCCACGGGCAAATCGGGTAGGCGAAGCGGATCAGCCCGTACCCGCCCAGCTTCAACAGCACCCCCGCCAGGATCATCGACACCGCTGTCGGTGCTTCGACGTGTGCATCGGGCAGCCACGAATGCAGCGGGACGAGCGGCACTTTGATGGCGAAGCCGATGAACAGCAGCGCGAACAAGATGTACTGGAACTCGGGGGTGCAAATGCTCTGGGCCTTCAACCGGGCCAACGCCGCGTCGCGGTCCACGCCGGCGGCGAACAGCGGGACGGCTCGGGTGTCGTCGGTCGGCATTGGGGTATCGGTCGCGGTCTTACGAACCGTCAGGCGGTCTTCGTGGCCGTTGAGAACCAGCATCGCGGCGCGACCGGCTTTGGACAGCGTGATGAAATCGAAGGTGTGGACTTCGACCTGTTGCTTGGCAATTTCGGGGGACAGTTGCGGGTTGGCTTGGCGTAAGTCGGCGGCGCGGCTGGTGACCACGCCCTGATCGACGAAGTCGCGGACGTTGACGGAGTACAACGCAATGATGGCGGACAGCAGACAGACGCTGCCGACCAGCGTGTAAATGACGAACTTGATCGCCGCGTACTTCCGCCGCTTCCCGCCCCACAGCCCGATGAGGAAGAACATCGGCATCAGCATGACTTCGTAGAAGACGAAGAACAGGAACAAGTCGAGCGCCAGAAACGCCCCGATCACGCCGGTTTGCAGGAAGAGGAGCAGCATCAAGTAGCCCTGCAAGTTCTCCTCGATCTTCCAACTCGCCACGACCGCGAGCAGCATGATGACGCACGTGAGCAACACAAGCGACAGGTTAATCCCGTCAACGCCCAGGGCAAAATCAATGTCCAACCGCGTGATCCACGGGCGGCGGGTGACGAGGTCGTCCGACCGGATTTTTTTCGGCATCGGCAAGTGCGCGGCGTCGCTCATCGCCTGATCGGAGCGCGAATCGAGGCGGCTATCGGGGTGGTACAGGTTCGTCGTGGTGCGGTCGGAATAACTGTCGAGGATCGTGTAATAATCAATCAACCGGCACAGCCCCAGCGTCAACGTCGCCGCCGTGCCGATGAGCGCCCACCAGCGCATCAACTCCTTGAAGCGATTCGGGATCAACAACAACGATGCGGCAAACGCGGCAGGCAGGAACACCAGCATCGCCAAGTTCACCATGTCCAGTTCGCGGCCCGCTGGGTTGAATATCGAATCGAACATGCGGGGTTCCAGAATGAAAACAGGATTCACCACAGAGGGCACGGAGAGCCACAGAGAAAAACCAATACTTAAAATTTCTTCTCTGTGGCTCTCCGTGCCCTCTGTGGTGAATGATCTTAGTTAACGAATGAAAGCGGCTAGCATCCCCAGCAGGCCGACGACCGTCAAGGCCAGGAACAGGACGTAATTTCGGACGTTGCCGGTTTGAATGAACCGGAGACGTTTGCCGACCCACGGGAGCGAGTCGCCGATTGCGTTCAGGCCGCCGTCGAGGGTGCGGTAGTCGAATGTCAACGGGGTGTCACTGCTCGGGCGTTTGTCGGACGCGGCGGTGTAGTAGCCGAGTTTTACGACGGGTCGCAGGAGTAGGGCTGCGTAGAGTTCGTCGAAATACCACTTGTTTTCGAGCAATTTTCGTACCGAGCATGGTTGTCCCGTGCTGATGAGCTTTTCAGATCGGTGCCACGAGTACGCTGAAAACGCCCCGATGCCTGCGGCGAGTAACGCCATGCCGCCCGCAATCAGGTGGTTGTGTTCGGCGAGTTCGCGGGCCGTGTGGAAGTCGGTGTTGCTCTTAGGTTCGGCCTCGTGCAAGTAGTGCGAAACGGCGCTGGCCTCCGCGTCCCACAGCGGCCAGCCCCAGCCGATGCCGACGCTGAAGACTGCCAGCACGATGAGCGGAATCGTCATGGTGCGTGGGGATTCGTGGGCGTGGTCGTGAACGTGATGGTCACGCGGTTCACCGGCGAACGCGAGGAACCAGAGGCGGAACATGTAGTACGCGGTCAACATCGCCGTGATGAGGGGGATCACGAACAGCAGGATGTGCTGATCGTGCGCCAGTCCGTAGCCCAGCGACGCGGAGATGATCTGGTCCTTGCTGTACCACCCGGACAAAAACGGCGTGCCGCTGATCGCCAGCACGCCGACGAGCATCGTGAAAGCCGTGACCGGCATCTTGCGGCGCAGCCCGCCCATCTTGCGAAGGTCTTGTTCGTGGTGCAGGCCGTGGATCACGCTACCGGAGCCGAGAAACAGCAGAGCTTTGAAGAACGCATGGGTCAACAAGTGAAACAGCGCCGCCGTCCACGCGCCGATGCCCAGCGCCAGCATCATGTACCCAAGTTGGCTCATCGTGGAGTACGCCAGCACCCGCTTGATGTCGGTCATCACCGTGGCAATCGTCGCCGCCAGGAACAGCGTGACCGCGCCGGTGTACGCGATCACCAGCAAACAATCCGGGCTGAACAGCGGATAACACCGACCCACGAGGTAGACACCCGCGGCCACCATAGTCGCGGCGTGGATGAGTGCGGAAACGGGCGTCGGCCCTTCCATTGCGTCCGGTAACCACGTGTGCAACGGGAACTGGGCGGACTTGCCGACGCACCCGAGGAAGATTCCCAGGCCCATGAACAGCCACAGCGAATCG
>JAYSXU010000309.1:0-1640 GCA_043716965.1 Fimbriiglobus sp. | reverse complement strand
CGAGCAAGCTAAGGGTGGGCCGGCGTGGGCGTTCCGCAATAGCGGGGCCATGCTGCATTGCCAAGACCCGAAGACGATGACGAAGGACCAGGAATTCCCGGTCTCGATCGAGGCCCAATTCCTCGGGGGCAACGGCAAAGACGCCCGCCCCACGGGCAGCGTATGCTCACCCGGCACGAACATCGTGTTGGCAGGCAAACTCAATCGGACCCATTGCAATAACTCGAAGTCAAAAACTTTCCACGGGGACCAATGGGTCACCATCGAAATGGAAGTTCGCGGGAGCACCACAATCAAGCACACCGTCAACGGCGAACTGGTCATGGAATACGAACAACCGCAATACGACGACCGGGATGCTGATGGTAAGAAGCTCATCGTGGACGGGAAGTTACTCATCAGCGAAGGCTTTATCTCGTTGCAGGCCGAAAGCCACCCCGTCGAGTTTCGCAAGGTGGAAATCCGCGTCTTGCAGAAATGATGGGGTAGGCATCGCGTTTGTTGGTGGAGGTTTGCAGACAGGGTGACGGAATTTCAGGCTGAAAGCCTGGGAGCACCCAGCCCAGGGTGAGCCGCTTCGGCGTAACCCTGGGTTCACGGATCGCCATTAATGGCAGTCTGAAGGACTGCGAGCCGAGAGTCGGGAACGATGACTGTCAGCCCTTCAGGCTAAGTCTGTTTTCGGTAACGACCCAGGGCGTTGTCGCCAAGCCTCCTTGCCCTGGGTTGAGTGCTGACAGGCTTGCAGCCTGAAAACAAAGAATGCAAGAGCAGGGAACAAATAGTTCAGCAACAATCTTGACGTTCACACTTCTTGCGTAGAGGGGTTGAGCGTCGAGACTTCCTGCGCAGGGTTCACCGTTTGGAAGTGCGGAGTTCGTCTTGGATGATGCTTTCCAACTCGGACACGTCGGCGGGGTGGCCCTTCCACAGTACGGCCCCGCTGCCGTTGATGAGGACCAGCGACGGGTAACTTTCCACGCCGAACCGACGCATGACTTTGCCCGGTTCGGCACCCGGCTCGACGTAGAGTAGGTAGTTGAGGTGGTGGGTGCGTTGGTACGTCGATGCCACGGCGCGGCGCTGGTCGGGTGACGCCTCGTTGCACGTCACGCCGATCACTTCCAGCCCGCGCGTGCCGTACTTCGATTGCAAGTCTTTCAGCGTCGGGATCGCCTTTTGGCAGGGCAAGCAACTCGTCGTCATGAAATCGAGCAACACCAACTCGCCGGCGCGCCCGCTTGGAAATTCGCGGGTGACGCCGAGCGTGTCCATCAACACGAACTCCGAATTCGGGCGAATCGGAATCGACTGGGATTGAGTGCGATTCGGTGGGATGTTCGCAGCGGGCGGGCGCCACGTGTTCGGCGGGCCGTCGGTCATCAGTTCCGGGCGTGGGTTGTTCACTGGCGGTAAGGTCGGCACGGTCGGAGCCGCATTCGGAAAGCCGGTCGGCGACCAATCGCGGTCGCCAATATCCGACAGTCCCCGTGGCATCGGCAAGTCCCGGTTCGACGACCCCATCCCCGAGTTGCCGCGATTCGATTGCGGCGAATTTCCGGGTGCAACCGACGGCGGAATGGCTACGTCCGGTGGGCTGAACGGTCGCGGGCTACCGGGGATGTTCGGTCGCGGATGGT
>JAYSXU010000308.1:0-4828 GCA_043716965.1 Fimbriiglobus sp. | reverse complement strand
AAATCGCATCCTTGACACGACGGGCAGCGTACTGAGAGTGTGTGATGCCCGAGTTTTTGACGTTGCAATCAACGGCAAGGGTTTGCTCCGGGGTCATGTACTGCGACCAATCAATCGTCCGGACGGCTTCGTACAGTTCGTCCGAGGTGCGCACAATCTCTTCCAGCACCGGCCTCAACACCCTCACCGCAGTCCGTAGCCAAAGGTTGGCCCGATAAGCCAGTTCGATGTCGCCGGTGAACGCCACGCCACCGCGTCCCAACGTGATGTCACTGGCTTGGAGGGCGGTCAATTCGCGGGCTAAAACGGGTTCGATCCCACGGGCACAGGTCGCAAAGTAACGGATCATCCCTTGGCCTGCTTGAAGAAAAAGACTAACGCCACGGCTCCGACGATCAGGAGCAATAGGGTAAACTTCATCACCTTTTCGACGAACCAAACTTCAATGCCCTGGCCCAACCGCAGGCTCATCATCTTGGCGTGAATCGTGGAGCAAATCGCCATGTGAATCGGCAAGGCGAGGAAGAATTGCACCAGCCCCGCTTCCCAGAGCGGGTAGTTACTCGCTTTGTAAAGTTCAAAGAGAACACTGCCGACGATCCCGTCAACAACGGCGGGCACAACCAGTAGTACCATCACCATGCCGATGCTGCGGAAGAACCCCGGCTGTGGGACACGGCAGGCCAAGCACGCTATGCGGAACACCGTGATCTCGAACCCGAGAAGCACGAAGAGTACGCCAGCGAAGCAAATGAGCGTAGCGAAAACCTGACCACCATTCACGTCGAAGTTCCTAGGTCGGAGTGAAACAAAACTCGAATTCACCACGGAGGGCACAGAGAGCCACAGAGAAAATCATAAGAGCTGTTTAATTCTTCATCTGTGGCTCTCTGTGCCCTCCGTGGTGAAACTCTTACTTCGTTATGCCGCTTCGCACGGGGCCGGAAACTGTTCGCAGAGTTCGCGGACACTGCCACGTACCCGCGAGATCAAGTCGTCATCGGTCGGCTTGCCCAACACTTCGACGATCCACTTGGCAATTTGTTTCATCTCCGCGTCTTTCATGCCACGGGTTGTCAGCGCCGGCGTGCCGATGCGAACACCGGACGGGTCCATCGGTTTCCGGGGGTCGTAGGGGATCATGTTCTTGTTGACGGTGATGCCCGATTGATCCAGTGCCAGTTCCGCGACTTTGCCGGTGACGCCGTTCTTGGAGAACACGTCCACGAGCATCAAGTGGTTATCGGTCCCGCCGGAAATGATGCGATACCCAGCAGCGGCCAGTTCCGTCGCCAGCGTTCGGGCGTTCGACAAGACCTGACTTTGGTAAGTCCGGAATTCCGGTAGTAGGGCTTCGCCAAACGCAATCGCCTTGGCCGCGACCACGTGCATCAGCGGTCCACCTTGAATCCCAGGGAAGACGGCGGAGTCGATCGGCTTCGCCCACTTCTCCCCACACAGAATGATCCCACCACGCGGCCCGCGCAAAGTCTTGTGCGTGGTCGATGTGACGAAGTCCGCGTGCGGCACCGGGTCCGGATGCAGCTTCGCCGCGACGAGTCCGGCGACGTGGGCCATGTCCACCATCAACAGCGCGCCGACTTCGTGACTAATCTCCGCGAATTTAGCGAAGTCGTACAACCGGGGATACGCACTCGCCCCGGCGATAATCATCTTCGGCTTGTGTTCGCGGGCTTGCGAAGCCACTTGGTCGAAGTCGATTCGGTGCGTGTCTTTGGTGACGCCGTAACTGGAGACGCGAAAATACTTGCCGGAGAAGTTCAACTTCATGCCGTGCGTCAGGTGGCCGCCGTGCGCCAAGTCTAGCCCCAAGATCATGTCACCCGGTTGCAACGCCGCGAGAAACACCGCCATGTTGGCCTGCGCTCCGGAGTGCGGTTGCACGTTGACGTGGACAGCACCGAACAGTTGCTTCGCCCGATCAATCGCAATTCGCTCCGCTTCATCGACGAATTCACAGCCGCCGTAGTACCGCTTGCCGGGGTATCCTTCGGCGTATTTGTTCGTGAGGACCGAACCCTGTGCAGCCATGACTGCGGCGCTGGTGTAATTCTCCGACGCGATCATCTCCAGGCCGAATCGCTGGCGTGATCGCTCCGCTTGAATCGCGTGCCAGATTGCGGGGTCGGCTTGTTGCAAGACATTCATGAATTCACTCCGTGGTTCGTCCCGACGCAAACGTCATTCACTTGATTTACCGAAACGCTCAGTCAAGCTGAACCCCGAGTGCGCGGAGTTTATCGAGAATCTTATCGCCGGTCTGGTAATGAAGGCCCTTCCACCCGTGTGATTCCGCCGCCGCGATGTTCCGTGTGAGGTCATCCAGGAACAGACACTCCCGAGGTTCGGCGGCGGCAAACTGCTGACAGTATTCATAGTACGGCTGATGCGGTTTTCGTACTCCGGCGTGGTGGGACGGGCACAGCACATCAAAGTGTTGCATCACGTCTGCATACTCCCGCATGTACGTGGTGTAATGGGCTTCGTTGGTGTTGCTCGCCAACACAAGCCGGAAGTGCGGTTTCAAGTGGGGGATCAATTCACACACTTCGTCATTTCGCCAAAAGATGTCCGTGTAAGCCGCGAGAAATTGTTCGTCCGTGCAACGCAACCGCCCCAGTTCCTTGGCACACCGCACGTACTCCGACGTGGTAATTTTACCCGCTTCGTAATCGTCCTCAATCTTCCCGGCATAAAGGGTGCGTTCCAACTCCACAGCCGAAAGATCCGTGAAGGCGGTCAATTGTCGTATCGCACGGAAGTGGTCAAAGAACCCAATCACGTTGCCGAAATCAATAAAAATCGTCTTCATGTACTCCCTCGTGACGCAGTCGCATACAACATCGACCGCGATGCATAGAGTTTAGACCGAGAATACAGGGAACCACGAATAACACGAATCAAACGAATCAATCCGTCGCCGAAATCAAGCAGATCCGTTCCAAAAAGGTTCGATCCAATCTTGATTCGTTCGATTCGTGTTATTCGTGGTGGATACTGTGGTCATTTCCCCGGAAACGGGATCACAACCGCCTCGGACTCCGACTGCAACCGCACCTTCGCACCACACCCCAGAATGAGCGCGTTTGACGTGATGTCCAGTGAATAAATCGGCCCGATCACCAACTCTTGGCCCAGCAGCAATTTTCCATCCGCAACGTTCCACACTGCCACATAACCCTGGTTACGCGGCGCCGTGCCGACCGACACCAGCTTCGTGCCGTCCGGGGTAAACTTTACCGCATGAACGAACCCCGGATGCGAGAATGCCGTTTGACCGGGCACCGGAGCCGAAAGGTTCGGATTCGGGAATTCCCGCACCAGTTCACCCGACGCGAAGTCCCACAACTTCACCGTGCGATCACTTGACCCGGTCGCCAGCAACTTGCCATCCTTGTGAAAAGCCAACGTGAAAACCTGATCCCGATGCCCGCGTTCCGGCGGGGCGTTCAACCACGCTGCCCCGATCGACCCAATCAGGGCTGGTGCCAATTTGCTGATCTCCGGTTTGACAGGGGCCTTGTCCGCACCCGGTCGGAATTCCCGCACAAGACTACCGGACGTGGCATCCCAAACTTTGATCGACTTGTCGAAACTCGCGGTCAAGATTTGCTTAAAATCCGGCGACCAAACCACGCAGTAAATCGGGTTGGGTTGCGGAAGCGTGTGAGCGTTGATGGTCTTCGTCGCCTGCCCCTTCGTTACATCCCAAACCCGCAAAATTCCATCGTGACACCCCGTGGCCAGCAGGTTCCCGGTGTTATCAAACGCCACTGAATCGACCAAATTCGGGTGGGCAAGGGACTTCGTCGGGTCATCCGCCCAGAATTTCCATTGCTGAACAACCGTGTCCAACCCGACCCCAATCAAGGCAGTATGTATCGACGGCCCCGGCTGAAACGGATCGTCTTTTTTTGTACCAATGGTCCTGAAAGTTGAGCGTTCCCAAATCTTCACGACGTTATCCGAACCGCCCGATGCCATGAGGTTGCTATTCGGCGAAAACGCCACCGTCAAGATTTGATTTTGATGCCCGCCTTTCCCGCTCAATGTCCGTACCTCCTGACCCGTTGTGGCATCCCAAAGTTTGATCGACTTGTCAAAACTGCCCGTCGCAATGAGTTTTCCATCCGGGCTAACCGCAACGGCGTAAATCGGATCGGTATGCCCTTTGAGTACCTTCGATGGCAAGAGTGGCGGCAATGACTGACCCTGAATACCCACGAACCCCGCGACCAAACCAAAGCAAAAAAGACACGAGAAGCACCGCACAAAATGCCAAGACGGAGCAATCATCAAATCACCTCGAAGCGCGAAGAGCCAAGCAAGCAGTGCCAGAAGTGTCGCACGACGAGGCAACGAGGTCAATCAATTGGCACGAACTGCAACCGAAACGAATCCCGCATTCTGCAAACGTCAGGAAATTCCCCTTCCCATCCCCAGCCCCGCCTGATAAACTTCTAATACAGAACGCGGCGTGGAGCAGCCCGGTTAGCTCGCCAGGCTCATAACCTGGAGGTCGTAGGTTCAAATCCTACCGCCGCAACTAAACGATTGTGCAGTATGTCGCACGGAACCGCAGGGGATTGCATAAACCCTTGCGGTTCTTTCGTTTCAGTCGATGATTGCACTTCCTTGCCAATCCCTGCCGCTGCTTGCTGTGCCGGATTTTGCGCGTTCAGTGCGCCGGAAAATGCGCCGCCTGTTTCGGCTGCCGTGAAGTGGGCGTCGGTCACTTGCAAATAGTGATCTTGTGCCACGGCTTTTGTGTTTCCCAACCACTCGCATACAACGTGAATCGGGAAGC
>JAYSXU010000307.1:0-1642 GCA_043716965.1 Fimbriiglobus sp. | reverse complement strand
AGAAGATGGCCCGGAAGATTCTGACGGAACTGGACCGCCGCAAGTCCGGTCTGATCGAACCGTGGGAAGAACAACGCAAGCGGCCACTGAGCGAACATCTTGCCGAGTGGCGAACCGCTCAAGAAGCGCAGAGCAACGATCCAAAACACGTCGTTAACATGACTCGCATGGTTCGCCGACTTCTGGACGGCAGCGGCGCGCTGCTTCCCGATGACGTGACCGAAAGCCGCGTGAAAATCGCCCTGGCCACGCTTCATGGCAGCAAGATCACTCCGGCCCCGGCCTTGACGCAGGACGTGTACACGAAGTCCGAAGTGGCCCAGCTTCTGCGAATCCGCCCGTGCGGTGTGACGAAGCTCGTTCAACGGCGGGGACTGAAGCCCACCGGCAACGGCAAGGCCCGCCGGTTCCCCAAAGCCATCGTGGAAGTTCTGCTCAAAGAACGACGATTGCGAACCGGGTATTCCACCAGGTCAATCAACCAGCACATCATCGCCATCAAGTCGTTTTTCAACTGGATGGTTCGGGACCGGCGGTTGTTGGCGAACCCGCTTGTCGGCCTCGAAATGGGCAACCCGGAGAACGATCGACGGTTGGAGTACGCCACGCTGACGATCGACGAAATCCGCTCCCTCATCGCTACCGCCCGCCGTAGCGCGAAACGGTGCCGCGACTTCACCGGGATCGACCGGGCGATGTTGTACGCCGTGGCCGTCACGACCGCGTTCCGCCCGCAAGAACTGGCCCAATTGACCCCGGCGGATTTCACCCTCGAAGGTCCGAACCCGTTCGTTCGGCTCGCCGGCTCGAAGACGAAGAACGCCAAACTTGCCGAGCAAGCGTTGACGCTCGACTTGGCAGTTGCGATGCGCGGCTACTTGACCGACCGACCGGCCACGGAACCCGTCTGGCCCGGAACGTGGTCTTCCCGCGCCGCCGACTTGTTGCGGGTCGATTTGCCCGGTGCAGGGATCCCGTACACGAAGCCGGGTGTGGATGGCAAGGTGTGTGTCGTGTCGTTTTACAGCCTTCGTCACTCCGCCGGACTGTTGGCCGAACATGGCGGGGCAACCTTGCGGGAAGTGATGACCTTGATGCGCCACTCCGACCCAAAGCTAACGATGCGAACGTATGGCCGACTCCGCCGCGATGAGATGACCAAGACCGTCGCCAACATGCCGACAATCCTGTCCGGGGAACCCGTTCGACTTTCCCCAAACTTTCCTCAACTTGCCTCAAAACTGACCTCAGAAGCCGATGACGATCTAGGACAGTTCAGGACGTTTGACGAAACACGCACGTTAGACGTGCCATCGGAAGTGCTGCAATTTCCAGTGTTTGAGGGCGATTTAGGAGAATTGAAGACAGATGAGAAGATTGGACGCTGCGGGGATCGAACCTGCGACCACTCGCTTGTAAGGCGAATCCGATCCAAAGCAAACCAGCGTCCTATCCACTTATCCCAGAATCATTTGCGACAGAAATAAGGTAGCTACCGAATTGCCATAGTTTGCACAATTTACCACGATTCCTTACCGTTTACTATGCATTCTGTGCCGGATTGTGTGCCATAACCCAGTTCTGAATGTAGAAGTCATCTGTCGTGAATTTTGAGGGAGAGATTCGAAGCTACCTTTTCGAG
>JAYSXU010000306.1:0-4833 GCA_043716965.1 Fimbriiglobus sp. | reverse complement strand
GCGGTCGAACCGGAAGACCCGATCGAACTAGTTCAATGTGTGGTAAAGTCGAGTGTGTTACTTCCTATCACAGACCGTGTTCTTGGAAAAAACACTGTTGTGTACGAAGCAATGACCGTCAAGAATACTGCACGGCTAGCAGCCTTCTTAAAATCGATCAGTCTACATAAGTGGTATGTCCCTGAGACTCTTGTTTCTCCTGCAAAAAATCCGGTTGACAAGTGGACGGCTAGACTGAAGGATTTCTCCTCGCTTGAACTGGGTTGGGATAGCTACCGCGCTGATCCTCCCTCGAAAGTAGCTTTGTTGGCGGCGGGCGAATTCCTTGCTGTGATTCATGAGAAAGGGTTGGAACCGTCTAAACTGAATCCGGCGGTGGTGGGTGGTGTTGGTTTTACCTTCCGCAACACCACTCGATCGGTGTACATCGAGTTCCGAAACACCGGCAATGTGCATGCTGCCTTCATCGGTGCCAACCCCGAACCCGATGTGGTCAAGGTGCCCATAGATCGGAAGGGCTACGTCACGATACTCACTGAGGCCGAGAAGTATCTCCATGAGCAAACCGCCAGTGGCCATGCGGACGAACAACCGACCCCTTGACCCGTACTTCCACCCTGACGAATACCTTTTCCGGCGCGTGCCTGTTTCGATTTGGGACGATCCGGCAGACCGCCCTGGTCCGGAAGCTGTGGAACTGCCGGACATGTCAGTGGGTCGGAGCAAGTACGGTCACGCAGAATGGACTCGCTTCGATGTGGTGAATAGCTACCACTTCGACACCTGGGGCGTGCTCGCCGTTCAGGTGAAATACATTCCTCCACAGTTCTGGCAACACGCGGTCTTCAAGTACACGTTTACCCCATCGCATGACCCTCTTGAAAAGGACTATCCGCATTCGGAAGTCCGCGTTTACAGTAACGACATACAAATCAAGCTTTCCGAAACACTTCCTGAAGACATCCACTTGAAATGGCGAGTAGCATTACTCAATGTCATGGAGCCGATTATCAAGCCAACCCAGGTCATTGCCATCCGCGAAAATGCGCCGCTGTCGCACAAACTGGAACCACATCGAGTAACAGGATAGTTAATCGCTATTGAACTGTCTAATACATCGAACAGAAGCCAGAATCATGCTCCGGTTGTTCCGAATTCAACTACGGCGCGAGTCAAGCGGGGGGTGGGGGGAATTCGGCAGGCGTTTCGCGCCAACATTAAACTTCAATCGGCGTTAGTCCGGGTAGAGTTGCAGCGATCGGACGGCTGGACCGATCCGGTCAAGCGGGGTTTACGGGTGACGCCCAGGTGCCCCCGACTCGTTTGACTGGTTTCTTGGAGTTTTTCTTGGGTGGTCCCGTGCGGCTTCCCTGTAAGATCAACGCAACCTATTCCTGTTTCAGTTCATCCGGAACCCGTACCCGCCCGGCACCCGGAATCCGTTTTTTTGAGGAGCGCCTGAGCAATGACTTTCGTCAAACGGCTCCGGCTGTTGACCGCGTTGTTCGGCATCGCTGCGGCCACCGCAGTTGTCGGCAACGTCGTCTTCGGAGACATCTCCGGCAGACCGCAGCAGGCCACCGCCAATCGCGCCAAACCCGATGACGTTCAAGCAGCCACTGAGATGGCCCGCACCAAATTCACCAATCAGCCGACGTTGACGTACAAACTCGCCACCGGAGAGACGGTCTTCGCGTGGCAAGTGAAACCGGAACTGACCGCGACCGCCCCCCGGCCGCGCGACATTCTGGTCATGATCGACACGTCCGCCAGCCAAGCCGGCGCGCCGATGGACCGCGCCCGGATGATTCTGGACGCGCTATCTAAAGACGTGAGCGAGAACGATCGCATCGACGTTTGGACTGTCAACATTGCTAACCCGAGCGCGACTCGGTCCTTGACGAACGGCTTCCAGGCGCCGAAGTCGGAAGCCATCACCGCAGCCATCACCAAACTGACGAACAGTGAATACTGTGCCGGTGCGGTCGATCTGCCTGCGGGGATCGACGAGGCGATCAAGTCGTTTGAACAACGCGCCGGGCGGCAACAAGTGCTGCTGTTCCTGGGCGACGGGGAAAGTGCGGCGAGCAAAGTTCCGCTGACCGAGACCACTCGCGTCGAGATGGGCAACAAGCTCGCCGACAAAGAAATCGCCTTCATTGCCGTGCCGCTGGGCGTCAAAGTCCACGCCGAAAACCTGCACGGTCTGGCGATGCAAACCGGCGGAACGGTTGTTCGATTGACGGACGATTTGGTCTCCGAGAAGACCAGTTCCTCGTTCACCACGAAGTTGAAGGCGGCGTTTGATACGCCAATCCTGCGGACCGAGCGAGCCACGTTCGGTCCAGAAGGGATCGAGATTTACCCGACGCGCTTGCCGCCGTTGCGTGGTGACCGTTCGACGCTCATTGTCGGCAAAGCCAAGACCACGGTTCAAACGGTATCGGCTCGCATCGAAGGCCGCGTGGCCGGTGTGAAGGTCACGGTCGATCTCTCCGAAAAGCTCGCATCTCCGATCACTGACAACTACTTCCTGAGTGCGATGGTCGATCAGTGGAAAGCCGCTCCGGCGAAAGACGCCCCGGCGATGCTCGCCGCAGACCGGACGTTGGCGATGGCCAGCGAACAGTTCCGCTTGTTCCGCGATGAATTCACGGTCCAAGGTGTGTGGGCCATCTCCGCCGACCGACTCGACCACGCCGAAAAGTTCTTCCAAGCCGCAACGAATATCGACCCGCTTGCCGTCGAAGCCCAATCCGGCTTGCAAGTGATTGCGAAGATTCGCGGCGGCAACATGAAGTCGGACACCGTCAAGATTGGCCTCGCTAGTGGCGCCACATTGAAGCGATTGCAGGAACCCGGTGCCGGTCAACCCAAGACGGACGCAGTCCCCGGTGCCAAACCTGCCCCGCCTGCGGTTGGGGGAACGACCCAAGCCGAGAAGACGTTGATCGACCAAGCCAAGAATTCCCAAGCCGTTCTCGAAGGGGAATACCGAATCGTCGTCGATGAAACACTTCGTCGCGCTCGTCGGTTAATGACCATTGACCCGGACGCCGCTTACGAAGACTTGAAGCGGCAACGGGACAGCGTGTTGAACAACGATCAACTCTCCGAGGCGTACCGCCGGAAGTTGTCGCAAGACCTCGAAACGTCGATGCGCGAAGTCACGCTGAAAGGGTCCGAACTCAAGCGATCCCTCGCGGCACAACGCGAACGCATCGCCCAATCTCGGCAACGGCTCAACGAGTTTGAACAAAACCAAACGCAGGAAGAGCAGACCCGCGCTCGGATCGACTCGTTCCGTCAACTGATGAACCAAGCCCGGTTCGAGTTGGCGCAACAAGAGGCCCAGGTGATGATCCAAGAACGGGTCAGCCGCGGGCAACCGATTCCCCCGGAAGCCTTTGCCAGTTACCGCATCGGCCAATCGGCCACGAACTTGCGCGAACTCACCGAACTCAAGCGGCTGCGCGAAAACAACTACTTGCTCACGATGATGCAGGTCGAGAAGTCGTTCATCCCGTACCCGGACGAGCCGCCTGTACACTTCCCGCCAGCCGCCGTGTGGCGTGAGCTGACGGGGAGTCGGTCGCAAAAGTACAGCAACTCCGAACTGGGGCCGGATGCCGCTCCGAGCTTCCGTCGTCTTCGCGCGGTCCTCGAAGGCGAAGCCGGGAAAAAGGTTCAACTCAAATCGATCACAGGTAATTCACTGGAAACATTACTGGGTCAACTCCAGCAGGAATTCGCCGACGAAGGCGTGCGGTTCGTGTTCCGGACCGACTTGTTCGCCGCCGACACGAAGCCGGGTGAAACGAAGATCAAGGCCCAGAACGATCTCAGCGGCCTACCACTGGGCGCGTTCTTGGACACGATCCTCCGCGACATTCAGATGACGTGGATCGCACGGCCAGAATACATCGAAATCGGGCCGAACGATTCGACCTACTCGCTGCGGTACAACGACAAAGTCAGTCGCGTGTTCGACGTGGCGGAACTGATCGTAGGCATTCCGAACGCCCAATCGACCTCAGCGTTGATTCAGAACCTTCAGTTCTTGGGTCAACAATCCACGATCTTCGGGGCCGCACTCATTCCGTTTGCAGCCGGTGGCGGTGCAGTCGGTGGTTTCGGCGGCGCACTGGGCGCTGGTGGCGGCTTCGGTGCCGTCGGCGGCGGCTTCGGCGGCGGCGGCTTCGGCGGTGGCGGTGGTGGCTTCGGCGGTGGCGGCGGCCTCGGACAAGGTGGTGGTGGTTTAGGCGGCCAACAAGGCGGCATGGGCCAACTGGGTGGCGGTGTAATTGGGGGAGCGTTAGGCGGCCAACAAGGCCAACAAGGCCAACTCGGTCAACTCGGCTCGGCGTTTACGATTCGTGGGAACGACCAAAGCCAGGTTTTGGTTCAACTCATCACGCAAGTCGTCGCGGCGGGCGAGTGGAACCTTCGCGGCATCGGTGGCTTCACACAGGGCCAACTTGCGAACCAATTTGACCCGAACTCCCTCGAAGCCTCCAGTGCAGTCGATGCGAGAACGCTCAACTCGATTGGGTACTACCCACCAGCACGGGCGTTGATTATTCGCGGGAGTCACCGCTATCACAGTAGCCCCTCGTTCAACTTGAAACGGGGCGAAGTGATGGCCGCTGGTGGCCCTGGGTTGCCACGCAACGGCCAGTTCGCTGGTAACGACGCGGTCGGCAATAAGCCAAAGTCAGACGAGACGAAAGCGGTCGCAATGGCGCTGGCCAAGTCCGGCAACAAAGACCCGGAGAAACTCTGGAACCTCGCGTTCTCGAACGCCATCACCAAGCAAGATGTCGTGATTGATGC
>JAYSXU010000305.1:0-4836 GCA_043716965.1 Fimbriiglobus sp. | reverse complement strand
GCGATCAGTTCGAGGTTGTTGCCGTTGAGGTCGCACCGCCACACGGTCCCGGCTTGGCAATCGGTCTTGTTCGTGGTGAACTTCGGCCCCTTGCCGTCCTTGGATTGCAGCCCGTTCACGCCTTGGTCGCCGACGGTGAAATACAGCTTGCCGTCCGGCCCGACCGTAAGGCCATGAACTCCGTGGTCGTGGTCGAAGCCGCCGAACCCGGACAGGAACTTGGTCGGCGGTCCGTCGGCCTTCAGGTCGCCGTCGCGGTCCCAGAACTCCAAAATGTCCGGCGATTGCGCCACCAGCACCCGCAACGACTTCCCGTCCGCTTGCGGCAACACCAGCACGCTGAGCGGGGCGTACAAATCCTTTCCCTGGTAAAACACAACCGATTCGTCCGCCTTGCCGTCGCCGTCCTTGTCAATCAACACCACGATGCGGTCACCTTCTTCCCGGATGATCGGGCGGTTGAACAACTTCCGCCGGTAGTTCACCGCTTCCGCCACCCACACCCGCCCCTTGTGATCCACATCAATCGCCGTCGGGTTAATCAGCATCGGCTCGTGGGCGAACAGTTCCACCTGCAACCCGTCCCCCGCCTTCATCGTGGCCAACACCTTGTCCGGCGCCACCTGCGAAAACCCAACCGGCGAGAGCACTGCAACAAGTGCAAGCGAAGCAAGAAAACGCATCATGGGGAAGAGGCTCCGGGGAGTGATGGCGGGAGAGCTTTTCAAGTCCAGAAGATTGTACCCCATCAGCCCGTCGGACAGAAGTGGACGGTCGGAATGATCATCGCCAACCGAGCCACGACCGTAAGGAAGTGGCCCAACCTTTCACCCTCGCTCCGTCGCTCCGATGACAACACCCCGTGTCGCCTGAGGCGGGTTGGGCCACTCCTTTACGGTCGTGGTTCGGATGGTCGGAATGTCGGGCCTCGTCGCAAAGCCTCCTCGACCAGGACCTACAAAACCCATCACATCAAGCCGTCACGCCCTGACCGCGTTGCAATCGCCACTTCAGCAGGCCGAAGCGGCGGGCGGTGTCGCCTTTGCGGACGGCGATGCCGAGGGCTTTGCGGCTGCCGACTAGGGCGACGAGTTTCTTGCCGCGAGTGATGCCGGTGTAGAACAGGTTGCGTTGCAGCATGATGAAGTGCTGCGTGTGGATCGGGATCACCACGGCGGGGTATTCGCTGCCTTGGGATTTGTGGATGGATATACAATAGGCAAGTTGCAGTTCATCAAGGTCACCAAAGTCATAATCGACTGGTCGCTTATCATATTCGACGGTGACAACTTGGTCGATCGTTTCAATGCCAATGATGCGGCCAATGTCACCGTTATACACTTCGCGTTGGTAGTTGTTTTGCGGTTGGATCACCTTATCCCCGGCCCGAAATGTGACCCCGAACCGTTGCACTTCTTTAATACCTGCGCCACCGGGGTTGAGAGATTCTTGCAACTGCTTGTTCAAGTTCTGCACGCCGACGACGGCCTTGTTCATCGGCGACAGAACTTGAATGTCGTGGAACGGGTCGAGTCCAAACCGGGCCGGGATGCGGGTTTTCACCATCTCCAGAATGCGTTCCACGACCACGTTTTCGTCGTCCACTTCGATGAAGTAAAAATCCCCCTTGCCGCCCGCCGGCGCGGACTCGGGTTCTTCACCTTGATTGATCGCATGAGCGGCCCGCACGATGTAGCTCGACTCCGCTTGGCGATGCACTTGTGTGAGCCGGACCACGGCCACCGTGCCGGAGTCGATCAAGTCCGCCAGCACGCTGCCGGGGCCGACGCTGGGAAGTTGGTCGCGGTCCCCGACTAAGACCACGGACGCATAGGGCGGCACGGCGCGGAGCAGTTGGTTCATCAACACGATGTCGGCCATCGACACTTCGTCGATGACCAGTAAATCGACGTCAAGTGGGTTCTCCTTGGTGCGGCGAAACCCGCCGATTCCGGCATCGTATTCGAGCAAGCGATGAATCGTCTTCGCCTCGCGGCCCGTTGATTCCGACAACCGCTTCGCCGCCCGTCCGGTCGGCGCGCACATCAACACCCGTTGCTGCTTCGCGCCAAATATCTCCGTGATCGCCCGCACGATTGTTGTTTTCCCCGTCCCCGGTCCGCCGGTCAGCACCAGCATTTTTTGCGTGAGCGAGGCTTCCACGGCGGCCCGTTGCGCTGGTGCAAATTGAATCCCCATCTGCGATTCGACCCACGCGATTGCCTTCGAGTGATCCGTGGCCGGCAACGGGTGGTCCCCGGATTGCAGTGCCTTCACGGCCCGTGCCACGCCAAGCTCAGCGAGGAAGAACGGCTTCAGGTAAAGCAACGAATCGCTGTCGGATTCGGGCTCGTGGTCCGCACTTTCGCGGACGATTTCTTCCGTGATTCGCAGGTCTTCGACGACAGCTTGAATGGTTTGTGTGTCGATCTGTGTGAGGTTCATCGTCTCTTCAATGACGATCTCTTCCGGCAGCCCGACATGCCCGTCACTGGCCGCGTCTTGAAGCACGTGGCGCACGGCGGCTTTCGCCCGAAGGGGTGAATCGCGGGGGATGCCGAGTTGCATGGCGAGTTCGTCCGCCGTGCGAAAGCCGATGCCCCAGATGTCCGTACTGAGGCGGTACGGGTTGGTGCGAACCTGCTCGATCGCCGATTCGCCGTAGGTCTTGTAAATGCGGACGGCGCGAGCCGTGCCAATACCGTAGCTTTGCAGAAACACCATGATCGACCGCACCTGCTTCTGCTCGTGCCAGCCTTCCCGAATCCGCTCGATCCGCTTCGGACCGATCCCTTTGACTTGCGTGAGGAACGTCGGCGATTGGTCAATCACATCAAGCGTTTTGTCGCCGAAGACTTCGACGATTTTCTGCGCGTACTTCGGCCCGATCCCTTTCACCAAGCCGCTACCGAGGTACTTCACAATGCCGGAAATCGTGTGTGGCGGCGTGGTGCGGAGGTCGTCCGCTTTGAATTGCGGCCCGTGGTTACGGTCCGAGACCCACTCCCCAGTGGCCTCGAAAAACTCCCCGGCGACCAGCTGCGAAGTGTGCCCGATCACCGTAATCAGTTCCCGATGCCCGCGCGCCTGCACCTTCAACACGCAGTAGCCGTTGTCCAAGTTGTGAAACGTGATCCGCTCCACGACGCCACTGAGTTTTTCGGGCATGAGTCGCAACCCCCAATTCCCAAGAGCGTACCGGAAGTTCGCCGGTTGTCCATCGTGGTTGGCACTTGTGACCGCCTTCTGACCGCAGTAAGCTCATAGCGTCCGCGACATCCTCTGAGAAAGCATCATGCGACTGGCGATTTTCAGCCTGTGGGTTGTAGCGGGCGTTGTCACCCCGGCACTTGGTCAGACGCCGACGACACAGGCGCCGACCCCTGTCGAGAAAGCGGAGATTCAAGCCGCGGTCGAGCGACTCGGCTCGGACGATTTTCGCACCCGCGAACACGCCGGTGAATTGCTGGCGAAAGTCGGCGATCGGGCGTTGCCGTTGCTCAAAGCCGCGCTGCAAACCAGCGACGATCCGGAAGTGACCCGTCGCTTGCAGGTTCTCACGAAGCAGTTTGAAACCGATCGCCTCATCAAGCCGCGCCGGGTGACGGTGAGTGCAAAAAACCGGCCTGTCAAAGAAATCCTTGCGGAGCTAGCGACGCAAACGGGGTACAAGATTCGTGTCGAGAACGTGACCGAACGGCTGCCGGTTACATTCGAGTGTCAGGAGATGCCCGTCTTGGAAGCGGTCGATCAAGTCTGCGACCGTGTTGGGTTAATTTCTAGTCATGATGATAACGACGGCGCGATCGTGATTTCGATTGGGGACAGCAGCAACCCTTACACGGTGTATACCGGCCCGTTTCGCGTCGTGGCGACCAATGTGAACATGAATCGTAGCCTCCAACTCTCGGGCCTGCCGCGTCGGTCACCGTTGCCACCGCAACCGGAGTTCCTCAACATCGGTTTCATGGTGCAATCGGAACCCAAAACGCCGCTGTTGAATGTCGGCCAACCGATTGTCACAAAAGCGATCGACGACAAAGGGAACTCGTTGATCGTGGCGGAACCAGCCAACGAATTAACCGTCGGAAGTGCGGGGGCGAATCGGTGCTACTCGCTGGGTTTCAATTGTGCAGTCAACCACCCGGCTCGACACGCGACAACGATCAAGGAGTTGCGGGCCAAAGTCGCGGTTGAAGTATTGGCCGAAAACCGCATTGATCTTGTCATCGAGAACATCCAAACGGCCAACGGTAAGAAATACGTTGGCCGTTCCCTGACCATCGAAGTCGGCAAGTTGACCACCCAAAACAACGAGGTCAAACTCGAACTCACGATCCGGCGGAACAACGGGAATCCCGACGATTTCAGTTGGCTCAACGGGTTGCATCAACGAATGGAATTGCTCGACACGAACGGGGTCAAGTACCAATCCCTCGGCCTCGAAATCCAGAGCAACGGCCCGAACGTCACGACGTTTCAAATGCAGTTCATCAAGCCGCCCAACCGCAAAATCGGCAAGCCCAGCCAACTCCACTGCATCGAGTGGGTTCCACTATCACGCGAAATCGAATTCACCTTCAAGAACATCCCGTTGCCGTAAACCGGATCGGTTCCCCCTGAAGAAACCTCACTTCTGCGTAAGCATAATTGGTTCATCATTTCAGTTCTCACAAAAATCTGCTTATTGTCAGATTGGAGCGGTGTTAACGTTTCTCACCCTTTCAACACTGAGATGTTAACAGGTCGCTACGTCGCACTGCCAAATATTGGAATTCGTGTTTTTTATGACCAACTTGCAGTAACAAGAAACGCCGCCACGGTGTCAGATGTGTA
>JAYSXU010000304.1:0-4844 GCA_043716965.1 Fimbriiglobus sp. | reverse complement strand
CTTGATGCCCGGCACACCGCGTCTCCGTGCCGTAAAGTTGGCCCAAGTCCACGGCGGCCCGTTCCGCGATTAAATGGGCGACGCAGCGTAGGACCAGTGAAACGTTGTCCTGCCGGGCCACGCAGATCGCGCGGGCCACGTGCGGGCGGGTGGTCAGAATCGCCGAAATCATCCGGGTGGTGGAATTGCCGGGACCGACTTCGAGGAAGAACCGCACGCCGTCTTTGTAGGCCGCTTCAACGACGGCAGGGAAGTCGATCGTGTCCAGTAACCCGGCGGTAATCGAATCGGCAGCCGACTCCGGGGTGGGCTTGTACGCACGGCCATACGCACCGCTGTAAACGGTGAGATTCGCGGGCGGTGTCGTCGGGAGGGTGTGGAGCGCGCGGTACGCTTGTTCAACGGGGCGGCCCAGTTCGCAGTGGGCCAACGTCACGCCGTTCAGGGGGAAGAACTTGCCCGATGGGAATTGCGTGACCAGCTTTTCAACGTCGGCTCGCAAGCCGCCAATGACGCATTCGGTGGGCGTCGTCACGATCAACAAATACGCATGAAGCCCCGGTCGCATCGCGGCGCGAATGTCGTCCGCCGGCAGGGTCATGACCCCGGAGACCCAATCGACCGACTCGTCGTTTGTCAGCCCCCAGAAGTTCCGGGCGGCATCGTAGGGCGGGGCGAGGTCTGTGGCGAACAGGGAGGATTGCTGAATGCGCTTCAGCATCTCGTCACGGTCCCGCCAGACGCGCATCCCGAACAACCCCGCCGATTCGCCAAGACTTTGCCCGATCATCGCCGTCGCTTGGATGCCGAGGTGGGTTAACAAGTCTGCGGTGAGGGTGCCCAGTGTCACTTGACCGAACAGGAACTCTTTCGCGGTCGTCGGGGCCGGGATCGTTTCGTTCCAGAACCGATTGGGCGTGTACTGACTGAAGAGGTTGGCGTTCTCCGGTTGTTGACGGCGAAGAATTTCCGGCCATTGAACCCCGAGGTCGCGGCCCATTCCGGCGAAGTGATTGCCCGAGCCGGGGAACACGAACGCCACTTTCCCTCTCTCGCCGAGTGGTACTGGGGTGTAGAAAACGCGGTCCCGGAACGCGGACCGTAACTCGGGGGCGTTCGGTGCCGGGATCGCAACGTCCGGGCGGTTTTGGAGTGATTCTTGTGCGAAGTCGATTTGCTCCTGCAACTCGCTCACGCTCCGTGCCACGAGCGCGACAGCGAGCCTCTTGGTCGGGTTGGCTCCGGTCTGTTTCAGCCAGCGGCGGGCAAGAAATTCGATCGGTTGCGACTGACGCGAATCGGCCCAGTTTTCCAACAGGCTCAACGCCGTGACCAACTCGAAAGCAGTATCTGCTTCCACCGCGAAGACGGCTTCGGGGCGTGCCCCCAGGGGTTGCACACGGTCGGGATGGTGGGACGGGTCTGCAACGGTGGCGTGCTCTTCCAACACGATGTGAACCACCGAACCGTCCACCCCGATCGCGGCGATCATCGCCCGGCGCGGCGGGCTGGCGTGATCGCGCAACCAGAACCGAGACTGTTTGGCGGAGTGACATCGTGCCGTCACGGGGGTCAATTCCGCCCGCGCCGATTCTACGGCGACCGTGGCGGGCAGCACTTGATGATGCAGTGCCAAACAGGCTTTGACGAATCCCGCCAGCGGCGCGGCGGCACCGGCATGGCCGATTTGGCCGCGAACCGAAGTGAGTGTAACCGGGACTGGCCGAGGTTGCGATTGCAGCAACGCCGCCAACGCCTCGGCTTCCGTGCGGTCGTCCCCCGCCGCGCCGGTACTGGCAACTTCGAGATACTCCACCGTGGCCGGGTCGATCATCGCGTCCGTGCAGGCACGGATCAGGGACGACGCATATGCGGCGGCGTCCGGGGTCAGCGATTCGGGGGCGCCGCCACTTGCCGTGCCCACGCCACGAATCACCGCGTAAACCCGGTCGCCGTCACGCACCGCGTCCGCAAGCCGTTTCAACACCACAGCCGCCGCGCCTTCGCACGGCAGCACGCCGTTCGTCGTCGTCTCCAGTGGACCCGTCGTGCCATTCGCTGCAAAGGGCCGTTGGGCAGCGGTCGCTAACAACGATCGGGGATCACCGGCCAAATCGACGCCGCCGACGATGGCCCGGTCGAGTTCATTCGATCGCAGCGCCCGCACCGCCAGTTCGATTGCTCGCGCCGACGACGTTTCTTCACTACACAACGTGAAACTCGGCCCGCCGAAATGGAACGCCCGCGCGATCCGACTTGCGGCAATGCTCCCGAGCGCACCCATTGTCCGGTTCGCATTCAGGGGTGGCGAAACGGATTCAACGAGGTCTTGCCGCCACTCGTCGAGGGTCCGTGGCTGTTGCGATTGGCCCTCAACAAACACCCGTTTACGAGGCGGGTTGATCGCGTCTACCTTCTGTTTCGCCGACCAACGCAAGTGAAAGTTCGTGGTGTTCAGGTCCAGCCCGAGGCCGATAAACACACCGGCTCTCGGGTCATCGGCGTCGGCTTTGGCCGACGTTTTGCAATCATCGAGCGCCGCAGCAGCCACGTTCAACATGAGGAGTTGTTGCGGTAGCATCTCCTCAATTTCGATCGGCGGAATGCGAAAGCGATCCAGTGGTGTCGTCAGGGTTTCGATGTAGTAGCCGGGCGGGCAGAGTCGGTCGGCGGATTGCCACCCCGTCTGTTTCGGCTTCGGTTCGGGCTTCGCCGATCCACCCAGAACGAACTCTTGAAAGCTCCGCAATGTTTCCCACGGGCCGAAGTGGGTGGCGAGACCAACGACCGCGATCGGTTCGGGGGTTTCGCCCGTGGGTTCACCGTTCAGCGTTGCCCCCGGCCCACCCATTGCGCCCGGTTGCCGCTGGCGAATCTCGTTGAGTTTCGTCATCAACCGCGAGGAATGTTGCGACGGCGTGGCCGTCGTGTTGGTCGATTTTAGGAGGCTGGACGTACCGGTACTCGTGTACGTTTGGCCGACGTATTCTTCGACTAATAAGTGCCCGTTCACGCCCCCGAAGCCGAAGCCACTGACGGCGGCTCGGCGTGGCAAAGTGGGGCGGCGGGGATCCCAAATTTCCGGCTCGTGCAAGACACGGAACGGCCCGTTCACATAGTTCAACTTGGGGTTCGGGCTGGCAAAGTTTGCTTGCGGCGGGCGGGTGCGGTTGGCCATCGCCAGCAAGACTTTTGTTAACGCGGCCGCACCGGCGCCGGTCAACAAGTGGCCCACGGTGGACTTCACGGACCCGAGCACGCATTGGCCGGTCTTCCAACCCTCTTCGCCCCAAAGTTCCCGCAAGCTTTCAAATTCAACGGCATCCCCAACCGGCGTGCCAGTGGCGTGACACTCGATGAAATCCGCGAACTGGTTCTTCCACCCCGCTTGGGCGTAGGCCGCGTGCATTGCCCGGAGTTGGCCCTCTTTGGCGGGCGCCAGCAAGTTGCCGTGCATGTCGTTCGACAACCCGATGCCACAGATGACGCCATGAATTGTGTCGCCGTGGCGAATGGCATCCGAGAGCCGTTTCAGCACAAAGATTCCGGCGCCTTCCCCGACAACGAGACCGTCTGCGTTGGCGTCAAACGGGGAACAGCGGCCACTCGTTGAAAGTGCCCGCAACTGGGCAAAACCCATTTGCGTATAGAGACAATCGGGCCGCGACGCCCCGCCGGCCAGCATCACATCGGCACGGTTGGACAGTAACTCATCGCAGGCTAATTTGAGCGCGTAAATCGACGACGCACAGGCGGCATCCAGTGTGAACGTGCCGCCACCCAGGCCCAGCGCTTTCGCCAAGAGTCCGCCCGGCAACCCGGCAACATATCGGTTGAGCGGGTGGGTAATCGGTGATTCCGGCGTGATGCCGATTACTCGTGCGATTTGCCCGCCGAGATACTCCCGCGCAAGGTTCGAGGATTTCTCCGTGGGCAGACAAATGTTACCCAGGATGACGCCGACTTTGCGACGGTCCACGCTCCCGGTCTTGGCGGCCTTCCACGCGCGATACCCGACATCCAGGATCAGGTGAAACAACGGGTCGAGGCCGGTCAACAGATCCGGCGGGATGTCCAAGTCTTCGACAGCCGCGACGAACGGGTCCAGGTAGTAGCCGCGGCGGGAGTAGACGGAATCGGGATGGGGGACGCGGGAATCGTAGCAACTTTCCGGTGCCAAGAGCCACCGGCCCTCGGGCACGTCCCGCGAACAATCGGTGCCGGTGACGACGTTCTGCCAAAACTCATCCAGGTCCGCGCCCGATGCAGGGAACCGGGTGGCCATGCCGACGATTGCAACACGCTCCGCGACCGGCATCGGCTTCTCCAAAACGATTCCAGCTCCCGCGCGTGCCGTTCAAGTGTTGAACCGGCTCTCCCAGAAACTGGGTACGGGAAACTGGACACGGGAAACGAACTATTTCGCTTTCGGGGTGAGCTGATTGCGACGGAAAGCCTGGTCCAACTGGCGGTCGATGACGCACTCGTAATCTTGAACCTGCGCGATGACGAGGCCCTCGTTATCGAGGTAGTCGATGTCGGCTCGCGCGAACGACCCGTTGTCGCGGGTGACCCGGATGACGATTTTGACCGGCCCGGCGGGGAACGCGCGGCGGTACTGGCGGTACCGCCCGGCGAAGCACGGCAACGACCCGGCGCCGTGTTGCGCGAAGCTCCAGAGAATCATCATCTGGAAGCTGGCGTCAATCACGAGTGGGTCGGCGACCCAAGCGCCGCGCAACGGGTTGGTGAACCAATCACTGGGTGCCGGGGCCGGGTAGGCCGAGGCCACGAACGTCATGTCCGAATGGCCGTCAATTTTTTCGATCCCGTGCAAATCGGGG
>JAYSXU010000303.1:0-4858 GCA_043716965.1 Fimbriiglobus sp. | reverse complement strand
AGAACCAACATTGCTGCGACCCTCCGTTGAGCGTAATCCTGCACGCTATTGCTGCAGAATTGTACGCCACGATTTGGAGCGCCGCCGAACCGGGTGCGGGAAATTCTGTTGGGGCGGGTCCGGTGAGGTAGCCTGCGTCGTCATGAGCGGCGCAGCCAAACCCTGCCGGATCGTATTGAAATCGTTGAACACTCACGGAATGCGAAGCGGACCGTGGATTGCGCGCCGTCGATGCCGTGCCATGACAAGAATTCACCGTAGGGCAAGTAAAATCTTGCAAATTCGGTCGGATTGACCCAATCGACAGGAATCGGACATCTGGGTAAGTTGAGCGTAAAGCGAGGTGACAATGCACTGACACTCTCTACGGGATTTCAGTTGCTTCAAACTGCGCGACGAAAAAAATCTGTTCGAGGGTGTCACTCGGACGATACTCGGCGGGTGGTTTACAGATGAAGCGGATCGTGTGCCGACCCGGTGGCACAACGATGGTGTAGGTTTTTGAGGTCACGTCGCGGTTAACGGGGAACCGATCGGACCAGATCGCGCCGTCAATCTTCAAGTCCGCTGATTCCGCCATCAGGTTACCGAACACCATAGTGCATTGAAAGCGGCGGGTCCGATCGATGGGGTTGGCCAGAACCAGTTCTCCGCGTCGGCCACACCAGCGGTGCTTCGATTCTTGCCCGACTGGTTCAAAGCTAACGAACCCGTGCAGCCATAAAACCTGTAGTTGTTCCAGCCCCTGAAGGCGAAGTGCCGCAAGTTCACCGGGGCGGTCCGCCTCCAAGCGAGCCTTGAAACTTCGCAGGTCAAGAAACACTTGCAAGCCATCGACGTGCCGCAACGGGAGAGTGGTGTTCCCGGTTCGCAGTTGGATTTCGCTGACCAGTTTTTCACCCACGGTTGGGGGATACCCGCGTGTGTCGATGAAGAGTCCGTCGAAGCCTTGCACGATCAACGCGAGCAACATTTCGTCGGGCGGCAAGGTCACGGTGTGACGATGCACTAAATCGACTTCGCGGCCCTTCATCGCGCCGAAACTCCACCGCACCGTGCGGGTGTGCAAGTACCCCCGGTTGAGAACGTACCCGCCAGCGAGGGGGGTGGAGTAATCCTCCGGGTATTTCACATACGGCAACATGAACACCATGCCACCCGGCACGGCTTGTTCGATTTGGTCGAAGAAAGCCGCATCGTCCTGATACCGCTTCATCACGGCTGTTCGGGCATCGGCCACGTCCGAACGAAACCACGGTCGCGCCAACTCGTCCCACAGTCCGACCGCGGCGAGCAGCACGAGCAGCAAAACCCGGACGAATCGCGGCGACGTCTGGAGTAGTCGATCGACCGTTGCCAACACCGCGAACAGCGCGAAGAACGCGATGTAAATTGACACCCGGTTGTACGCCCGGACTTGCGGGGTGACGAGGAAACTAACCAGCGACCCCAGCCCGCCGATGGTCCCCACCAGCACGAGCAACGCCGTCAACGCCGCCAGCGGGCCGAGCGGCCACGGCCTGCGGTTCGGCAGGAACAACGCGACGAACAGCCCGCCGAACCCGATCGTCCCAATCAGCCCCAGGCACCCGTCGCGGTTTTCGTGTTCGAGCGGCCGCCCGATGTTGTTGTACGTCGCCCGCAGGTCGGCCAGCGCTCGGCTTTGGTGGCCCGTCACCGGGAGCACGAGGTGCGTCAACTTCATCCCGTGATGTTCGGCTTCAAACGGGTGGCGAACGTGCGTGGCGCTGTGGCCGTTCTTCCACTGGTAAAGGAACGTCGGGGCGTGGTTGGCGGCACCGACGATGACAACCACGCCGATCAGCAACAGTGCCGACGCCAACACCCGCCATGTGCCCGTCAGCGCCCAGCCGTAGCACCCGGCAAGCAGGTACAGCGCACAGGCAAAAAAGGCGTAGTACGCCCCCGCCGATCCCGTGGCCACCGCGACGAGCAGCACCGCAACCGCATCCCAACTCCGCAGCGAAACGCGATACTGCCCCCGGCACAAATTCAACGCCAGCATCGCCGAGAGCGGCACGACGAAATAGGCCGAGAGGAAGTAGTGGTGCTCCCCGCGCAGGTAGTGGTACGGTTGAAACGCATACAGCAACCCGCCCACGCCCGCCGCCATGAGCGACAAGTGAAAGTGCCGTAGCACCAGCATGGTCGTGACCACAGTCAGCGGATACGTGGCGAGGTAATACAGGTTGAAAATCAGCCCGGTATCGCGGGTAAAGACCGCCATCAACCGGATGAGTAGGAAGTGCAGATGATCGACAATCGGAAAATCATACAGCTCCTGCACCCCCGGTGCCCCGAGTCGAGCATTCCGCCAGTGATGCCCCCCCTCGACCGTTTCCTTCACCAGAGGCAGAATTAGCAGCGTGTCTTCGTCGTACTCAAACGGAATCGACAGTTCGGCTTCATACAGCTTCAGGCCGAAAATCAGAATCAGAACGCTGACGAGAATGAACAGGACGTATGAAACGCACTCGACCCCCCAGCCGTACCGGGTGCGGCTGTCGTTCGACTTCTGGTCTGGTATCATCGGCGACGTTCCCTGTTGCGAAAGCCACTGAGTCGCGGCAGGGGATTTGTACAGAATTGCGAATCGACGCCACCCACTCGACAAGCTCCGGATCGGGTGGGATACTATCTCGACGTTGATTGGCTCCCGCCACACGCTTCCTTTCCGAGGCTCTTCCATGCGCTGCCGTTACTTGTTGTTATTGATCCCGATGGTCCTGCTGGCGACTCTGGAAACCAACGCGGAACCGCCGAAATCGCAGACGTTTAGCGAAGACGGTTTCGTGCCGATCTTCGACGGCAAGACGCTAAAAGGTTGGGTGGTATCGGCGAAGACGGGCCACAGCCGGACGACGAAAAACAAGTCGGGCGGCAAGTGGGTCGTCGAAGACGGCGCGATCATTGGTAGCCAAGACGTGCCGGGGAATGGCGGGATCATCATTACCGAAAAAGAGTACACGGACTTTGAAGTGGCGCTCGAAATGAAGAACGACTTCGGCCCGGATAGCGGCCTGTTCTTGCGGAGCAACGACCGGGGCCAAGCCTACCAAGCGATGATCGATTACCACGCCGACGGCAACTTGATGGGCATTTACGGCGAGGGCATCGGCGGGTTCAAGTCCAACAATTACAAGTTCGACAAGAAGGTCACGGACATCATTGAAGAGAAGAACGCGACCCCGTTGCCCGTGTCGCCGAAAGACTGGCCGACCTTCTGGAAGCACGGCGAGTGGAACGAACTGCGTGCCCGCGTCGTCGGCAACCCGCCCACGATCACTACCTGGATTCGTGGCGTGAAGTTCGCGGAGTGGACGGACGAACGAAAGACTGGCAACATCCCAACGAAAGGCGGCATTGCCCTGCAAGTCCACGGCGGCGGCGATTACACCAAGCAGTTCGTCCGCTACCGCCACGTCCGTGTGAAAGAACTGTCCGAGAAGTAAGGCTCTCCGGGGGTGGGCGTTACGAATGCTGGTGAGAAAATTGTTACCGGCACTGGCGATCGTTGTGATTTCAGGCTGAAAGCCTGGCAGCACTCAGCCCAGGGCAAGGAGCGGAGCGACGCCGCCCTGGGTCGTCACAGTAAAAAATCCTCAGCCTGAAGGGCTGACAGCAATCGTTCCCGACTCTCGGCTCGCAGTCCTTCAGACTGCTAAGAATAGTGATCCGTGTACCCAGGGCGTCGCCGAAACGGCTCGCCCTGGGCTGAGTGCTCCCAGCCCTGCGGGCTGAAAACTAGGCAATTTTCACCACTGTGGGCGCAGCGAGCCGCTAAATCGTATTGGCCGCGCTGTGCCCGCTGTGGTGAATCCGGTTACTCGGTAACAGTGTGGGTTACTCCCGGTTGAAGTTTTTCTCCGCGCCAGCGAGCTTGTAAATGGCGGCGGTTTTGTCGAACGCTTTGTCGGTGGTGCCGATTAGTTTGAGCGGCGTCTTGGGTGCGAGCAACCCCAGGGCGTCAGGGATGTCCAGTGTCCGCATCACGTTCAAAAAGTGCGGACCGTCCGTGTGGGACGTGGGCGGATCGGCGATCACTACTTGGTGAATCTTGTTCGGGGCCAACAACGCGGAGTACGCGGCGATCACACCCGCCGGGCCACGCCCGACCAACCACACCGATGGACCTTTCGTTTCGACTTGCCCGACGACGGCGATCACGTCCTGCACCCGCCCGGTATCGACGGTTTGCCCCAACAGGGCGTAGGACCGTTCCACGGTGTTCGGCGGGTTCTTGACGGTCCACTGCTTGCTGCCGCCGCCACGCGGTCGGAGCGTGAAAATACCGCTCGGCTCAATCGCCAGCTTCCTACACCAATATACTTTTGCAGCCGCCGAGTCTTCCGTCGGGTTCAGGACGACAACGACCGGGTATGAGTATTTGACTAGGCTTCCGAGGTCATCGACTTCGCAGAGCAATTTTGTTTCACTGAGCGGTGGCGAAGTTGCAATCGCGCGAAAGCTCCGCTCCTTCAACTGTGTCAACAAGCCGTCCTTCCAATTCCCGAAGTCGTCCGGGTTCGTGGGCAACTTCACGTCGGCCTTCGGCACGAACAGTTGGTCCACGCGATCGTTGATGCTGTCCTTGGGCAAGTCGCTATCTTCGGGGAACACCCGCAACGTTTTAGCATCAATCTTCGTGAATTCACCGTCGAGAACCGGAGCGGGCTTGTTGCGTAGGTGTTGGTTGAAGAAGCGAAACACCGGTGTGCGGAGTTCGGGCGTGTCTTCGTGCTTGCCGGTCGTGACGACTTCTTCGAGGCGGTCTTTCACGCCGAGCATCTCGTAGCACTGCCGCAGCTTGGCGATGATGCGGCGGTTGCCGTCCATC
>JAYSXU010000302.1:0-4858 GCA_043716965.1 Fimbriiglobus sp. | reverse complement strand
CGTCATCACTCCGTCACAGTGAGGCCCATACTCCGGGCTGTGCCTGCGATAATTCGCGTGGCATGTTCCACATCGCGGGCGTTCAGGTCTTGCAACTTCTTCTTGGCGATGTCTTCGACTTGGGCCTTCGTGACCGAGAAGCCCTTGTACTTACCGCCCTTCTTCGAGTCTGCCGGAATCACATCCCCGCCCGCTTTCTTGGTGTGCGGAATCTTCGCAGCGAGCTTCAGCAAAACCGCCGCAGGTGGCGATTTGATTTTGAACTCGAAACTGCGGTCCGAATAAACCGTGATGACGATCGGGAGCATCATCCCTTTGGTTTCCGGGGCGGAGGTCTTTTCGTTGAATTGCTTCACGAATTGGCCGATGTTCACGCCGTGCGAACCCAACGCCGGACCAACTGGTGGTGCGGGTGTTGCCAAGCCACCGGGGCATTGCAACTTGACGTAAGCGGTTACCGTCTTGGCCATGTCTCACCTAAACAACGCCCTGCCGCGCACGCCGGACCAAGGTCGTTCGGTTAAAAAAGAAGCCCCTCTCCAAAAATGGAAAGGGGTGAAGCTATGATTGTAGCGAATTCGCGTAGATGTCAAGTGTGTCAAGCTAATTCTTGTCAACCTGCCAGTATTCAAACTCCATCGGCACCGGGCGTCCGAAGATTGTGACAACCACGCTGACCTTCGGCGTTTCGGACGTATCTTTCGGGGTACTGATCTCGGTGACTTCGCCTTCCATGCTGGCGAACGCCCCGTCGCGGATTCGGACTTTGTCGCCTTTCTCGAAGTCGAGTTTCACGACTGTCTTCCCCGGCTTACGACCTGTTTTCTTGCCACCTTCGTCTTTGGAGTCTGCGGGTCCGCCGGCGTCGCCGAGCATCCGTTGAATGTCGATGTCGGCCATCGGCGACGGCGCGCGGCCCGGTGCGGAGCCGACAAAATCCCCGACCCCCGAAGTCTCACGGAACAGGTAAAGGATTTGGTCGTTGAATTCAACTTCAGCCATGACGTAACCGGGGAATTTTTTCTTTTCCTTGGTCACGCGCTTTTCCTTGGTTACCTTCTCGCCGTTTTTCGTTTCCTTGACCTTTTTGACTTCGATGACCCGTTCGACTGGGATGAAAACTTGGCCGAAGAACTCTTCAAGCCCTTCGATCTTCACCCGGCGCTCGATGGACGCTTTGATCGACTCTTCCCGACCACTGGTCACCTTGACAATGTACCACTTCTTGTTGCTCGGCGGAACAACCGGCTCCGCATCAAGGGCGATGACCGGGAGAGTGATCTCCGGAACGTCCACTAGCGTTTCATTCGCAGCATCGGCAGCGGCGTGAACCACCGATTCCACTTCGTCGTCAACGGCGGTTGCGTGGGGTTCAGCCGCGTTCATAGTTGTGTGATCTTTAGTCATGGCTCACCCGAGAGGGACAGGGGGCGAACAGGTTACCAATCGACTTTCTTGCCTTGAACCGAGTCAACCACCGCACCCGTCGTTTGGGTCTTTGGCGGCAGCACGCCAATAAATGGTCGGCTGAGTAGCCAACTCCAAAACAGATCGACCGTGAACAAAAACACGGTCAAAAGCAGCACAGTAATCAACACGACAATGGTGTCTTGGACGAGCCGTTTGCGTGTGGACCACGACACCTTGTTCATCTCGGCTTCGGTGGCGATCAAGAAATCGGCGAAGCTAGGAGCGTTGACGGCACGCCACGCGATCCAGAAGGTGGCGATTCCCAACAACAACGGCACCGAGTAACCTAGATCGGTCAGGAGCGTTAGCGTAAAGCCGTTGGTGAACGGAATCGGAAGATCCCAGTTCCCGTCCAGCATTTGGTGCGAAATCAGCGAATAAACACCCGACCAGCCGACAATTAGCAGGCCGATGAGCGTGTACCGTCTCGCTTTCAAACCTTGCGTTCGCTTGTAAGTGAAAAGGCTCAGCAGCCCTTCGTTTTCGAGCGTGTGCATGATCGCTTCACCGCGATCCGATGCCAAACCTCGGTACGTCAAACCCAGCAACGCACCCAGAACGACCAGCGTGATCGGCAGACCCATTGAGGAGTCTTCGAGCTTCAAACCCACCGCACGCACGATGAAAAAGATTGCAATCGCCGCCGAGATAACTAGGAAAATCCCGCCGCGAATTCCTGGGGGTGGACTCGCACCGGCGAGTAATGACCCAGCCCACACGAAGACGGCAATGGCTGTAAGTTGCGCCACAATTTTGAGCGCCGCATCGACTAACGAGCCGAGTGGTGCCACAACCGGGCTAACAGATTGTGCCCAGACTAATGGAATCGCGTAGGCCGCGACACCAATGCCAATCAGTAGAAAAGCTGCGCCGGCGATGCTGGTAAGAACCAACTTCGTGCGAGGATTCGATGTCGTGACTGGTTTATTCGGCTGGACGGCGGTTGCCATACCCATCCTTCTCCCGACCTTGACAAATTTGACACGACCGGGCCGACAAGGTTTATGGAGTGAAGAGGCCAGCGCGTTATGCGCTGGCCTAGCTTGCTTCCCGTTATCACCTTAGCCAACCGTGGTCACCGGATGATTCGACTGCACTGAAACTCGGTCAACAGGTGCGATAGGAATTGAACCTATAACCTGCGGTTTTGGAGACCGCCGCTCTGCCAGTTGAGCTACGCACCTAGATTTCGCGAGCGAATAGCGTTGGGAGAGAAGCGTGTTCAGAAGACAACGGACTTCGTTTTAATCTGATCTCGCCATATCCCCGCCGTAATCCCTCTACTAGCCCATTTGGTCATTAAACCAGAATCTTGACGACCACACCCGAACCGACGGTCCGGCCACCTTCACGGATGGCGAACCGGAGGCCGTCGTCCATTGCGACTGGCATCCCGTCCATCAGTTCCACTTCGACTTGCACGTTGTCGCCGGGCATACACATTTCAACGCCAGCCGGGAGCTTGATGCTACCCGTTACGTCCGTGGTGCGGAAGTAGAACTGTGGTTTGTAACCACTGAAGAACGGCGTGTGGCGACCGCCTTCGTCTTTGCTCAACACGTAAATGTTGGCTTCAAACTTGGTGTGCGGGGTGATACTGCCCGGCTTCGCAATCACCTGACCGCGTTCGATGCCGTCCCGGTCAATACCCCGGAGCAACACGCCGACGTTGTCGCCAGCAATCGCTTTGTCCAGAGTCTTCTGGAACATTTCGATCCCGGTGATCGTGGTCTTGATGTTGTCCTTGCGGAGGCCGATGATTTCCACATCGTCGCCGACTTTGGCCGTGCCGCGTTCGACTCGACCCGTTGCCACCGTACCGCGACCTTTGATTGAGAAGACGTCTTCGACGCTCATCAGGAGCGGCTTTTCTTCTTCCCGGATCGGCTGCGGAATGTACGTGTCGAGGGCAATCATCAACTCGTCGATCGACTTCGAGCCGGGGCCGTCGGTCGTCGCGTTTTCGAGGGCGTCTTTCGACTGACCGCGAATGATTGGGATCTCATCGCCGGGGAACTCGTACTTGTTGAGCAGTTCCCGAATTTCCATTTCGACGAGGTCGAGCAATTCGGGGTCGTCAACCGTGTCCACTTTGTTCATGAACACCACGAGACGCGGCACGCCGACTTGGCGGGCCAACAGCACGTGTTCTTTCGTCTGCGGCATCGGGCCGTCGTTGGCAGCGACCACCAGGATTGCGGCGTCCATTTGGGCGGCGCCGGTAATCATGTTCTTGATGTAGTCGGCGTGGCCGGGGCAGTCGATGTGGGCGTAGTGCCGGTTCGGGGTTTCGTACTCGACGTGCGAAACCGCGATCGTCACGGTCTTGTTCGCGTCCCGAACGGTGCCGCCCTTCGCAATATCTTGGTAGTTCTTAAACGCGGTCTTGTTCTTGAACCCTTGCCGCGCGACGATTGCCGCCGTCAGCGTGGTTTTACCGTGGTCAATGTGGCCAATGGTGCCAACGTTGACGTGTGGTTTGTTCCGCTCAAATACGCCCTTCGCCATCGTAAATCTCCGCTGGTGCGACCCAGACATTGCGACCGGATGCCGGTCGAGCGCCAACTCGGCGACGACGTGGACCCGCTTTCGGTTCAAAGGATAGACAATCGCCCAATCCCATAGCCCTTCGTGATATGACTATTGTAGGGTTTCGGCTAAGCCGAACCCAAAAGTCACTCACAACGGACGAATGGCGGGTCAACCCCGCCGTTCAAAAGCTGTTGATGGGAATCGAACCCATGACCTCTTCCTTACCAAGGAAGTGCTCTACCAGCTGAGCTACAACAGCGATTTTTCTAGCTTACCGGACCGAGTCAGACAGTCGATTTATACGAGAGTCAGACTCATTCGACCAGAGCGGGAGACGGGATTTGAACCCGCAACAGCTTGCTTGGAAGGCAAGTACTCTACCGTTGAGTTACTCCCGCATGGGGTAGCGGGAAGTGGAGAGTGATTAGTGGATAGAAAAACCTCAGCAGTTTTCTTCTGATCACTATGCCACTTCCCACTGACCACTACTGATTGGGTAGAGAGGGATTCGAACCCCCGATCTCGTGAGAGGCCAGATTTACAGTCTGGTGCAATAGACCACTCTGCCATCTACCCGGTATTCAACATCCGTCAACTGAAAGCTCACAGTGGGACTCGAACCCACGACCTACGGTTTACAAAACCGTTGCTCTACCAACTGAGCTACGCGAGCAGTACGACGCCTCGCAGTGAATGCTTAACATTATGGCCGGGTACGGTCGCCTTCAAGCCGAATTTAGCGACTGATCTAGAATCTGGTTGAAGATACCGTCTGGTAGGTCGTGGTCGAGTCTTCGAGGCCCGACATTCGACTACCACCGAGTAGACGGCTGAACCTATTCCCTTCCCTCTCGGT
>JAYSXU010000301.1:0-4859 GCA_043716965.1 Fimbriiglobus sp. | reverse complement strand
GAACGGCTCACGGATGTTGCGGGGAACGTGGTGAAAGAAATCGTGAGCTAAACACTCGGAGTGTTACCGGCCATATCCGCCCACCCCGCCACCGAAGCCGCCACCGCCGGAACCAAAGCCGGTGCCGGTGCTGTAAAATCGGCTGCCGATGGTGGTAATGTCTTCGGACCGCAACCCTTCGGCGCGGGTCGTTCCAGTTTGCACTCGGTTGGGATCACCGGCCTGCTTCACGACGTGGTCAGCCACCATGATTCGGCGGAGTTCGTCGAGTTGTGCTTTCCCGGTGGGTTCAATTTTAATCGGCGCACCAATGTGGTTCATCCGACGCACGATTCCGTCCAGGTGCCGCAGACCAGTCTCGTTCAACTCCACTTCGTCGTTCAGGAAGTCTTCACGGTAGAGCACAAAGTATTCTGCGAGTGCGTTCTGACGTTGGGTCTCAAACGCTTGGCGGGTGTACGTGCCGTTCGGCGGCGGGACGTGTGCCGGTGCCCGCGTCACCGCCTTGACGTGTTGGCAGATGGCGTGGATCGTGCCCGAACAACAATGACGGTTGCACATTGTCGCACAGCCAGAAGTGGTGCAACTCCCAACGGTAGTCGTCACAAAGGGTGCTTCGCTGATTGCGGCAATCGGAACGGGTGCTACGGAAGCAGGTGCGACAAGTGTAGGGGCTACTTGTGGGGTGTGCGACGCCCAATCACTCGAACCCGATGCCACCACAAAATTGGCACCTGCAAAAATGCCGACGACCGCACTAGCTAATAACTTGAGTCGCCCGACACGCGGTGACAGAACGCATTCAAATCGGTTGTTCATGACGACGACCTCCGAGGTCGTGAAATTGGTGAGGGGGGATACATCCTTGCATCGTCGGCAAAGGCAATGCGGTAGCAGAACAGAGGATTCAACCCTCTGGTGTGCTATCGTACTGGATTCCCATCACGACCAATTTAATTGCTACAACCTATCGCACAATTCGGTTTAGGACTTGGACTTCTCTTTCAACTTCGTCCACCCGTCCGTTGGCATCCCCATCGCCAGTTTGAGCGCCCCGACCGCCCCGGCGTAGGTCGCGTCCGGCACACGGGTGACCTTGCCGCCGCCGTATTCCGACAAGCCCGCTTCTATCATGCGGTCCAGTCCCTTGAGTTGACTGCCGCCGCCGCCCAGGATGATGTTGTGCCGCATTTTGTGTTGGAATTCGGGGTCGAACTTCGAGACCATTTGCCGCACCGCGTCAATGATCGGTTTCAGCACGGTCTTGCAAGCGCCTTTCAGCGGTTCGGTCACGTCGAGTGTAACGGGCTTGCCGTCGATTGGAAGTTGCACCAGTGCTTGCTCGTTGACGTCATGCACGAAGCCGAACCGCTCTTTGATTTCGCGGACCATGTTACGCGAGAACTGCACGTTCGGGTACTTGGCGGATAGCCGGTGTTCAAATTCCTCGTCAATCAAATCGCCCCCCATCGGCAACGTGATCTGCTCCTCGTCGGTCGGGTAGACGCCATAGATCGGGCAAAGGTCGATCGTGCCGGCACCAATATCGACAACCAACGTGTCGGACAGCCGGTTCATGCCGTAGGCGATCGTAAACGGCTCCGCAACAACCGCGACCGCGTCGAACGCATTCTGGGCCGCATCAATGATGAACTTCTTGTTCTTCAAGCTCGCACGGGAGGGCACGCCGATCACGCCGTACACCGGCTGGCCGTGTTCACGGTGAACGAGGTTCACGGCGTACTCGATCACCAGTTTCGCGGCGAGTGCATGTTTTTCGACTTGTTTATCGGACAACCCTGCCGCTTTGCTGTCCACGTATTTCAACGCGCCCTTTTCAAACGGGCGGACCACGTCCAAGGCCAAGCGGTGATCGACGATGTCTTTGCCGAAGACCACATCGCGGCCCAACATCGTGCGGGCGAAGTGATCCTTCGGCCACCCGACCGCCGTTTGCATCACGTCCCGGTAGCCGCCCGAACTGGCCACGGATGTTTTGAACGTGCCCAAATCCATGCCAACATAAGTCGTCTTGATTGCAGACATTGGTATCAGCTCCGTGTGAGAAAGTTCACCGTGGTGAATCAGGACTTGGCATCCGGCAACACGATTCCGTGGAACGCAATCGGGGTGCGGACTTCGACACTAGGCGTCAGTTTTTCTTTGGCGATCTCATCGAAAAGGGCAGTATTCTGGCTCAGAATTTGAGCCACCACGGCCGTCCGGCTGGATTCTTCGTCGTGCTTCTTTTGCAACAACTCTTCGTGATACGACGGGCCGATGTCGAACCGTTCCGCGGTCTCTGGGAGCGGTCCCATTTGATACTTGCCGTCGAGTAGCGCGTCGTCAGTTTGCACAGACTGCTCCGGAACAACCAACGGTGTTGGCGGTGCCACTGGCAACGACATGACGGGCGACGAGATGACGGGCGGCGAGATGACGGGCGGCGAGATGACGGACGCCACGACCTGTTTTGGCATCCGGACGAGGATCACAAGGAGGACCGTGAAACACGTGAACCCGACAGCCAGTATCGCTACCAACTCTTGGGAGATGCGAATACCCGTTGGTTCCATGGCGTGCGTTTCTACCCGCTCACGAACCACGACGATAGTGGGTTGTGGTGCGGGTTGCGGCACGGGGGCAACCGGCAATGATGCCGAACTGAGTTGCAAGTGTCCCGGTTCAGGTGCAGGCACCGTTTCACGGATGATGACAATTTGCGGGTGTGAAGAATTACTGTTTAGAACTGGGAATGAGGCCATCATCATTCGGTTCATCACAGTCGAGAGGAGTTGCAACAGTGGCGAAGCTCCGTTCGTGACGCCTACCTCGGCCCGAGTCTGTTGGAGGCCGTTGGGCTGCCACGTTGCCGAGGGTACCATTTTCTCGTCGGCATTAGCTTTCGTCGATTTTTCGGACGTTGTGGTATTAGTAACCACGGGCATCGCGGGAACCGGGAGCGGTCTCGGATTGACGTGTTTGTTGCCGTAGTAGAGGTCAATATGTGGCATCGTTGAAACAGCGTCCGACGATGCCGATGGAATCGGAGCCTGTAGATTTTGTGCCGTAACGTGTGCGGTCGTCAACCCGCAGAGGGTCGCAATTGCGGCTAGAAACCGAAGCCGAATCATTTGCTGGGCCGCCATTTCTCACCCCTGTAAACGCACTGCGCCGTGAACCAGTACCAAGGCAGATGAATTCCTGCCTAATCGTGGTAATCGGTATCACTGCTATCGGTTGTCACGCTCAGCGAATTGATAGATTCAGCAAAATCAGAGAATAACCCGCAAATTAACAGGACAATTGAATGCACCCGGCACAACGTGTTCAAGTCCGCACACATCTCATCCGACTCACCGAAACGATTTTCTAAAAGGCACATTTCTGACTTGCGTTGGGATAATACTTCGATTACGTTCGAGTATGTGTTTCACATCGGTGAAGGCACTGCACGGAGCCTGTCTATGCGTCAGTCCTCAATGAAGCGACAACGTCGGTGGATTGGATTAGGGTCGGTGGCATTTTTTTCGATCGCGGTTTATTGGCTCTTCTTTTCAGCCGGAATGCCGGTGCTGTGGGGACCAAGCGCGAGCGCCAAAGACATTGCCGCCGGTCGAGAACTGTTTGAACACGAATGGACACCCAACGACCCACTCGCCCACGGCGACGGACTCGGTCCAGTGTTCAACGCGAAATCCTGTGTCGCCTGCCACTTCCAAGGTGGCGTTGGCGGTGGCGGTGAAGTCATGCACAACGCAATGGGGTTTGAAGTGCGACCCGGTCGCGGTAGCACTGAAGTGATGCGCGGTTCGATTCACAACTTCAGCATCAACCCAGCCGATAAAGAAACCGCTGCGATGGTACGAAAACGGTTCCCGATGCGTCGGGGTCGAACGACAACGACCACGGTTACAATGGAAAACTGCCCGCCGTCGCAATCCCAAACTGTGATCCCCGATTTCGATCCGGTACGGACCCAGACGGTCCAGACTACGGCACTGTTCGGCGTGGGATGGATCGACCGGATCTCTGAAAAAGCGATCGTGCAGAATTTCCGCAATCGGTCGTTCACCGCTGTCACGAAAGAAATGAGCCTGAACTTCAACACGGTCCCAGTCGGGCGTGTTCACACATTAGCCGATGGTCGGGTCGGCAAGTTTGGCTGGAAAGCCCAAACCGCGACGCTTGAAGAATTTGTCGCCACAGCCTGTTCAAACGAAATCGGCCTTGGCACGCCGACCGTGGCCCAGTCGAAGCCATTGTCTTCACCGAATGCCCCAGATGTTGCACCGGATCTGGATAAGAAACAGTTCCGTGCCTTGATGGCGTTCGTGGATACCTTGCCAAGACCAATCGAAGACACATCATCTGCTGCTGCGAAGCATGGCAAAGAACTGTTCGCAAAAATTGGCTGTGCGACTTGCCACGTTCAAGACATCGGTGGCGTGAAAGGTGTTTACAGCGACTTCCTACTCTACACGCTTGATGACCCCACCCCGCCCGGCGGTGGCGGCGGTCCAGGTGGTGGATACGGCCCTCCGCCGCCAGTGGAACGACCACTGCCAGAAGAAGACGTTCGCCCAGAAGAATGGAAAACACAACCGCTCTGGGGCGTTGCTGATTCCGCACCGTATTTCCATGATGGTGCTGCCACGACGTTGCAAGACGCGATCCTTCGCCACAAAGGGGACGCGAAAATCGTAAGTCAAGCGTACTCTGCCCTGAGTCCCGCCGATCAAACAGCGGTCATCAGCTTCTTGAACACGCTCAAAGCCCCGCCGGATGCGACACCAGTCCGTGACATGGCTGTGACGAGGTTGGTCAAGAAGAAGTAGTGTTGTCTCAAGCTTGAAATG
>JAYSXU010000031.1:0-2208 GCA_043716965.1 Fimbriiglobus sp. | reverse complement strand
ATGTTACGTAACACATCTGGCAACGGCGACTCGAGTTCCAACCGTTTGCCGGACTGCGGATGATCGAAGGCTAACTTCCACGCATGAAGCCCGAGTCGGCGACCCGGATTCGTCTGCGCGCCGTACCCGGAATCGCCGATCACGGGGCAGCCGATACTGGCGAGGTGAACGCGGATTTGGTGCTTCCGCCCTGTTTCCAGTTCCACTTCGACTAACGTGAAACGCCCACGCCGGGACACCACGCGATACCGCGTCACCGCCCATTTCGCGCCCGTAACATCCTGGGAAACCCGCACCCGCAAATCGCGGCCTTCGAGTAAGAAGCCCTCGATCACACCGTCCGGTTTGGCCGGTTCACCTTCAACGATGGCGAGATAAGTTTTCGACACCGTGTCCCAGTTCGATTGCAGATGGTCCTGCACCGCAACACTTTTGGCGAACAGCAACAACCCGGACGTTTCCCGGTCCAGCCGATGCACCACAAATGGCCGCCCGGCCCGGATCGTTTCCAGGTGCTGTTTCAGTCGCACAAACGCGGTATCCGTCCGTTCCGATTCGGTGGCGACCGTCAGCAATCCGGGTGGCTTATCAATCACCACAAGATGCTCATCTTGAAACACGATCTGGACATTCGCATCTCGCAGGTTGTGCGATTTGGCCGTTCCAATACGTGACAGTGTCACCCGGTCGCCAGGTTTTAGCGGGTGGTTGTGCTGGGTGGTTGGCGTGCCGTTGACGTGAACACAACCCTGTTGGAGAAGCTGCTTCACCCGGCTGCGTTTCATCGGTTGCAACACGTCGAACAACCACACCAAAAGCGCGGCATCGGCAGTCGGCGGTTTCAAGTCCCGCTGTGGTGAATCATTGTGCGGCAAGGACGACATGGGATTGCTCAACGTCAATTCGGTGTGATGCCCAAGGACCGGCAACGATCCGGTTTTCGGACCAGCTTAGGATACGCTTTTCAAAGGCCCCAAGCCGTTAGTGACACCCTGCCACTTTGGGCAGCATCTGGGCGAGGGCGGCGGTGGCCCACGATGTCGCGGCGACGGATAGAAACTGATGCTTTTCGTAGGGGTCACCGTTGTCGAAGTACGGCTGCACCGCTTGGATGCGGGTCTCGACGAGCCAGGATCCGTCGGCGTGTTGGGTGCGGATCAGGTAGGCGCTGGCACGCTGTGCGACGGGGTCTTCACACGGCGTCCCGGTTTGGCGTAACACGTACAGCGCCTGACCCGTGGCATACGCATCGCTGCCCATGTCTTTCGTCTGCGACCAACCGCCGTCCGCGTGTTGGGCCGCCGTCAAAACCGCACGGGCGTCCTTGATCGTTGGGGCATCTCCACCCAATCGGTGCAGTCCCCAGAGCCGCCAAAAGCGGTCGTCCGTGCTGGTCATCGGCGTCTTTGCTAGCCACGTTTCAGCAAGCTTGGCCGCTTTCTCCACGGCATCCCGTTGGTCGTCGGTGGCATAGTGCGTCATGCCGATCAGTGCGAGAACCGTAGTGCCAACCCGAGACGAATTCAGCGGCGGTCGAGTACACGACGGCACCCACGGCCCGTCGGTTCGCTTCGGTGGTTTCGCCGTGGCGTCGGCGTTCAACGCGACAACGCCTTGAATCTGCAACAGGTATGACACGGTTGCCGTGGTGGTGTCGTCTGCCGGACGACGATCGAGCATCAACGCCCATAACCCGAACCCTGCCGTGGCCGACCCACCGGGGACGTGCTTGCCTGCCTTCATCGGTTCAATGCGGTCGTGAAAATAATCGTGCGTGAAATCAGCCTGAGCCGCCAGCACCTTCGCTTCAATGTGAATTCCAACGCGGGCCGCTTCCACGGCAGCGAACATTGGCAACGGCTGATGATGGCACGAGAAACAGGTTTTGTTCTTCATCCAATTGCGACCGGCTTGGTCAAGCCGCTGTAGCCCTTGCTTCGTCGCGGCCAGCACCGCTTGCTCGTCGGCTGCGGTCGGCTTGTCCCCGTTCGCTTGTGCCAGAACGCGACCGGAAAGAACCAACCCCAAGCAGGCGAATCCGAACACCACCCGGCAGACTGTTGGGGATGTGCGGGTCATGTCGTTTCGCCCTGGCGGAGGATTTCGGGATACCGAGATGATACCTAACATTCGATGAGCAAGGGCGCGAATTCAGGCAGAACACCATCAGAGGGTGTAACTCATTCTCTGGGCAACACAAAACCGCAT
>JAYSXU010000004.1:0-2272 GCA_043716965.1 Fimbriiglobus sp. | reverse complement strand
AAAAGCCCACGGACGATTGTCCGTGGGCTTTCGTCCGTGGGCTTTCTTCCCTCATGACGTTGAACACATTCCCTATGCGTAAACTACTCACACTGGCTCTCGTGCTGCTTGTTCCGGCCCTCACCCGCGCTGGCAGCTCCAACAGTTTGCTCGACGTGTCCCTGGACGGGCAGCGGTTACTGGTGGCGAACACGGACACGGGCAGTGTGACCGTCGTGGATTTGAAGACGCGCAAAGCCATCGGTGAAATCCCGGTGGGCGACCACCCGGAAGGCGTGGCCTGGGTCGGGAACAGTTCACTTGGCCTCGTGACGGTTTATGGTGACGATGTCGTGTTGTTCATCGACGCCACGCAGAAAAAGGTCATTCACACGCTGAAAGTCGATGACGAACCGTATGGAATTGTGACAACCAAGGACGGCCTGTTTGCCTACGTTACCCACGATTACCTCGGCACCGTCAGTGAGATCGACATCACAGCTAAAAAGGTATCACGCACGTTCAAAATTGGCAACGACTGCCGGGGTATCGCGCTGGCCAACGATGAAAAAACACTGTACATCACGGAGTTCTTCACGGCCAATCTCATCGCGGTCAGTCGGGAAACCGGCCAAATCTCCGACCGTTGGGACGGGTACTCCCAGGACAATCTTGCCCGCCACGTCACGTTGCACCCCAAACGCGGCAAGGCGTACCTCAGCCACATTCGCAGCCGTGTGACGGGCTTCGACGCGCGGGGTTCGATCTTTCCGCAACTGTCGTTCTGCGACCTCGTTCCGGCAACGGCGGGCGAAAAACGTCGTCGGTCGCTGGCACTCGACACTTTCAACGGCGTGCAGGTCGTCACCAACCCGTGGGAAGCTGCTGTGTCACCGGACGGGTCGAAAATTTACACGATCTACGCGGGCACCGACGACATGAACCTGTCGAAAACCCTCGACGATGATTACCAGGAAATCGACCGCCTCGGGCGGCTGGTGACGGTCGGCAAACACCCGCGTGCCGTGCGAACATCTCCGGACGGCAAGGAAGTCTACATCTACAACACGTTGGATTACGCCGTCGTGGTGTTCGATGAATTGATGAAGAGCAAACTGGCCACGATCCCGGTTTGTACCCCTGCCCACACGCCCGAATGGCGGCGCGGCAAGGAGCTGTTTCAAACGGCGTTGCAGCCGATGGGAAGTGCCCGTTGGATCGCATGTAGTTCGTGCCACCCGGACGGCCTCCATGATGGTCGCGTGTGGCAGAACCCCGAGGGCCATCGCAAGTCGCCGAACTTGTTCGGTCTCGCCCACACGCACCCGCTGCACTGGTCCGCCGACCGCGACGAAGTGCAAGATTTCGAGTACACGATTCGCGGCAAGCTGATGCAAGGCCGTGGCCTCGCCAAGCAGTCGGTCAAAACCCGAACCGGGTTCACCGACTTCGCCGAACTCGACCAGAAAACCGCCGGCTTGTCCCACGACCTGGATGCGTTGGCGATCTACACGAACAGCTTCAACTTCCGCCTGTCGCCACACAACCCAGCCCCCGGCAAGCTGAGTGACCAAGCTCAGCGTGGCCAAGTGATCTTTAAGAGCAGTGAAACCAAGTGTGCGTCCTGCCACAACGGGCCGTACTACACCGACAGCAAGCGCGAAAAGCCGTTCAACCTCCACGACATCGGCACCGGCGATGCGGCCACGGAAAAGATCGGGCCGAAGTACGACACCCCCACGCTGTTGGGCGTCTACCGCGTCAACAGCTACCTGCACGACGGTCGGGCGAATACGTTGCACAGCGTGTTCACTGACCACAACAAAGCCGACAAGCACGGCAAAACTAGCCACCTGAAGCGCGAGGAACTCGACGACCTCGTCGAGTTCCTCAAGGCGTTGCCCTTCGAGATGCCGCCCGACGAAACACCCAACACCGTCGAGTATCGGCTGAAGAAATAGTCGTTTAACGTGACGCCGTTTTTGTAGGTCGTGGTCGAGTCTTCGAGGCCCGACATTTGACTACCACAGAAACGGGACTGACCCTTTACCCTTCGTGCCGAAGTGTCGGGCCTCGAAGACTCGACCACGACCTACCAGAATGCAAATCTCACTCGCCGCGTTCCTTGCGGACTTCGGCGTAGCGGGCTTCGAGTTTGCGGGCGAGTTCGGGGATCTTGTCCATGTACCGTTTGTGTTCGCGCGGCTCACGCCGGGTCAAGGCGTAGGCCGTGAGCATTGGCAGCGCGATGGTGGAATCGACATAGCAGGTCACGGTGCCGGAAAGTTTGTCG
>JAYSXU010000300.1:0-4863 GCA_043716965.1 Fimbriiglobus sp. | reverse complement strand
CAAGTTTCCGCAACTTCTCCGTGGTGTCATCGGGCCGCAAAATGCTAGCGTAGGCGTACACTTCGACGCGGTTGCGGTCGTGGTGGGTCAGCAACAACTCGATGAAATTGGCCACGGTGTGGTTGCGATAATCGGAGCTGATGTAGCCCACCCGCATCTTCCGGGTAGATTCGTGTGGGTGCGGTAGGGGCAGCGGGTCGGGCACGGGTGTGGCGAATTTTGTCGCCCACTCGAAGTGTTCTTTCGCCACATCGAGTGGCTTCAAGTCGGAGGAGTAATTCAGCAGCAACAACAGGTTGCTGTGAATGGCGGGGGTGTCGGAGCGATGGGTCAGCGATTCCCGGAGGCAGTTGATGGCTTCCTCGCACCGCCCCTGTTCCGCGAGGTTGGTGCCGAGGTTGCTCCACGCATCCGCGAGATCGGGCTTCAGTTCGACCGCCTTTTGGTAGTGGAACAATGCGTCATCTTTGCGGCCTTGGAACTCCAGATTCAGCCCGAGTGCGTTGTGGGCTTCGGCGTAATCGGGCTTGAGTTTCAACGCTTTTTGAATGCACTCGGTGGCCTCCGCCGACTTCCCCGCGTTGGAAAGCGCCAAGCCCAGGTTGTACAACCCACGCGGGTCCGATGGCTTCAAATCGACGCCCTTGCGGAACGCGGCGATGCCTTCGTTCAGTTGCCCGCAGCGAACATGGGCATCGCCGAGCCGACCATACGCATCCGCGTTACCGGGTTCGAGTCGGACCACCGCCCGGAACATCTCGACCGCCGCGTGCATGTCCCCGACGGCGGCGTAAACCAGCCCGAAGTTGTACGCCGCGCTCGCGTGTTGCGGGTTGCCGTTCAAGCACTCGCGGTAGTGGGTGGCCGCCAACGCGAATTGGTTGCTGCGACGGTAAAGATTGCCGAGATTGAAGTGCGCGTCCGGGTAGCCGGAAATCGTGGCGAGCGCGAGTTGATACTTCTGCTCCGCCTCGTCTAACTTCCCCGCCCGAACCAGTAGCACCCCGAGGTTACACAATGTCGGTGCGTGGGCACCCGCCTGACTGAGAATGGCGCGGTACATTTGTTCGGCAACGTCAAAGTCACCCGCGTGATGCTTGGCCACCGCCGCAGCAAACGCGGTGTTGATGTCGCTCATGAGCGCGCCTCAATCCAGGAAGTGTCAGTCCGGGAGGGTCAGGTGTCACGAAAAAAACCCGGCGCGAGGGCCGGGTTTGTTCGCGCAGTGCGGGGGTCAATTACTCGCCAACGTAAGGCAGCAATGCCATGAACCGGGCGCGCTTCACAGCCGCCGCGATTTCCCGTTGGAACGCCGCACACAAGCCGCTGCGTTTGCGGCTGAACAGCTTGCCTTGGCTGGTAATCAGTTTCTTGAGCGACGGCACGTCTTTGTAATCGACGAAAGCCGGTCGGGGACAACCTTCCTTCGTGCAATACCGGCAGCGGCTTTTCCGGTTCCGAAGGGCCTTCTTCCGAATCATGAGTCCGACATCCTAAATGTGGCCGTGGTAGACGGTAACAGTGTTCGTTCCGCAAATGCGTGAATGCTTAAGTTAGGAGCCACCCGCCCAACTGTCAACGGGCGAACGGGGAACAATGGCGTCCGTGTGCCGCTAAAATCTCCGGGCGTCAGTGAAAGAATGGTCACAACCGTGACGCGGCGGACGCCGAACGATCAAAACCAACACGAATGGATTGCTGGGCGTCCGCCACGTCACACGTCTCAGTGGTGAATTCGGTTTATATGACCCAGAGAAATGAGTCGCACCCGGCGAACTGACGGGATCAAAACAGTACGGGCCGCTGACCGGGGGGATGGTCAGCGGCCCGTACTTGGGGAAATCCGCACTTCAGAGGATTATTGCGATCGCCGTGGAGGGGGAATTCCAGGGCGATCGCATCATCCGATTGTCATCTGGTTCCAAACGGGGGATGCCGGAACCAGACAGTCACCACAACTTTTTTGGGGGGAAGTTTGCGTTGACGAAGTGATAACAAGCACAGCTTGTGCCAAACAATTATGAAAAACCGGACGGCCGCTGCAAACGGTGAATTCGCAACAGGTTGAATGCACACGACTGGGACAGATTGCCCAGTTTCAATGTGCTTTTGACAGAATCGCCTACCGATTTGCAATTGTTACCGGGCAGTTTTTACAAACGTCGGCAATTTTCGCTGACGATCGACTTCTGCACGAATCCAACTAATTCTTGTTAGCCCGACGCGCGAGCGAGGGTTTGGGTCGGCCCCTCGCTCGCGCGTCGGGCTAACAAGCGTCCCTGACTGTGCCGGGTAAAAATAATTCAAAGAATTTCTGCCGGTGGCCAAATCCCGGCGGGCGTGAGGCGAACACCTTTTTGTCCCCCGGTTTGTCTCCTAGAATGGTTCGAGAGCTAACCGCCGGAAAACAAGTATGCCGCCTATCTCCGCTAATGTTGTTCGAGGGTTCAGAACATGTTGAAGAAATTGCTCATCGTCGGTTTGATTGCTGGGGCCGCCATGTTAGCCTTCAAGGGCACGAAATTCATTTCGTATGCCAAGCACGAAGTCGCTAGCGCGCGCGATTGGGCCGAAGGTCAACTCCCGATGGAGAAGAAGTTCGCCCATCTGCGTAAGGACGTAGGTACGCTCGACCGGGACTTGGAAAAGGTCAAGAACGATCTCGCCCGAGAAATCGTCGAAGTCCGCGAACTCAACCAGAAGACGGGTGAACTTCGCGCTCAAGTCGAAACCGAAAAGAAAACCCTGGTGGCACGCGGCGATGTCATCACGGAATCCACCGAAAAAGTCCGGTACGGGACGGCCACGGTGTCGATCCCCGAAGCCAAGCACCGGCTCGAACGCGACGTGAGCGTTCACGTCAAGAACCAGAACCGGCTCAAGATGCTCGAAGCCACCCTCACCAGCCGCGAAACGATCAAGGAAACATTGCAGAAGACGCTCGACACGATGAAGACCAAGAAGGCCGAAATGCTGGCCGAGATCGACGCCGTCGAAGCGGAATACAAGACGCTGCAACTGACCCAAGTTGAGAGCAAGTACCAAACCGACGACAGCAAGCTCGCCAAGATCAAAGAAACACTTCGTGATCTGAAGAAGTCGGTCGAAATTGAGAAGGAAAAACTCGCCCTGACCCCAAGCATCCGTGAAGAACAACCCACAACGGACGCTGCCAAGTCGGTCGAAGACATCCTGGCCCCGCTGACCGGCAAAATCAACGACATCAAGTAACACCACTTGACACGAATCCGCAGTCGATTCAAAACGGGATGGCCAAGCCGCCATCCCGTTTTTTCGTTGGTAGGCCGGTTCTTTGATAGATTGAATGAGACAAACAAACCAGGGCCTTTCCGGGATTGAAACTGCTGAAGAGATCGGGGGCCTCACTTTCGCGTGAACGGCACGAGCAAGCTAAAGAGAAATAAAGACTTGCACCATGACTTCCGCGTTTTGAGATCGACCTCGTAAAACGTGGAGGGAGCCTAGTTCACATTGTCGCTCACAATCTGGCCTGACCGTTGCGGATCTTTCATAAGGCTTAAACTGTAATGATGAAGAGAACCGCTTTCACCCTGATCGAATTGTTGGTCGTGATCGCCATCATCGCGGTCCTGATCGGCCTGCTCCTCCCGGCCGTGCAGAAGGTGCGTGGCGCCGCGGCGCGAACGCAGTGCCAGAACAACTTGAAGCAAATCGGAATCGCCCTGCACGGCTATCACGACGCGAACCTGCAATTCCCGTCCGGGTACACGTCCGGCGTGTCCTCCTCCGGCGACGACACCGGGCCGGGGTGGGGGTGGGCGGCATACGCGATCCCGCACGTGGAACAGCAGCCCCTGTTCGCCCAAATCAATTTCGCCATGCCGATCGAGGCGCCGGTTCATGCGGCAGTCCGAACGGCCGCCGTCAAACCTTACCTTTGCCCGTCCGACACCCCGCCGAACGCAATCCCGGTCGGCCCGAGGGCCGCGACGGGTCAGTTGCTGTCCGTCACCACGACCGTGGCCCCGGCGAGTTACTCCGGCAGCTTCGGGGTGGCGGAACCGGGCGTGGACGGTGAAGGGGTGTTCTTCCGGAACAGCCGCGTCCGCATCGCCGATGTCACCGACGGAGCCAGCCAGACTCTTCTCGCCGGGGAACGGTCGTACCGCTACTCGGAGACGACGTGGGTCGGGGCGGTCACCGGGACCAAATTCGTACCGGCGCCGGGGTCGCCACTACCGCTGGAGGTGGACGAGGCGGCCAACTTCGTCTTAAGTCACGCCGGCGAGATGCTGGGCGGCGCCGCGCAACCCTACGAGATCAACAACTGGAGCAGCAATCATGTGCGGGGGTCGATGTACCTGTTCGCCGACGGCCACGTTCGGTTTCTGACTTCGAGCACCGACTATAACACCCTCAAGGCCCTCGCCACCCGGAGCGGCGGCGAAACATTATCCGGAGAGTATTGATGCGAAAGCAACTCATCACATCAGTCGCCCTCTTAACCCTGTGCGGGTGTGGGGACAGTGGCGAAGGCGGAAAGACGACGGTGAGGTTGGAGGACGTTCCGACACCGGCGATGAAGACCGCCAAGGAAAAGCTGCCCGGAATCACCTTCCACGAGGTGTACCGCAAGAAAGACGGAACCCTGGAGATCCGCGGCAAGGATAAGAATGGGAAGGTACGGGAGGTCGAGGTCAAGGACGACGGCACGTTCGTCGGCCTGGAGTAGGCGATCCGCCTTCGGGTCACCGCAACAAGCCGTTTCCCCGGTCCTTCAGTTCGTCAAACTCCGACCGCTGATTTTCCTATGACACTGACCCCCTGGCTCACGTTTCGACACGCTCGGGAAGCTCTCCGCGATGGAAAGCCGGACGAGGC
>JAYSXU010000299.1:0-1656 GCA_043716965.1 Fimbriiglobus sp. | reverse complement strand
TCAATTCAGAAGGTCAACTCATAAAGTGATCTTTCGCTAAAATTCTTCGTTCTTCCGTTCGTTGCAACTCGTGTCGAGGAACGTTGACGGGTTGGTCGCGTCATCTCGCCATTTTACCCGCACGCGATTTGTCGAGAACCAATATCATCTTGATAAGGTACTTGACACTCCCACCGATTCAGGAGAGTTCGTGATGCACGAGACTGCTTCCATTCGCGCCAAGGTTTATGACAACATCACGGAAACCATTGGCGGCACTCCGCTTATCAAGCTGCGGCGCATTACTGCGGGATGCAAGGCGACCGTCATTGCGAAACTCGAAAACTTCAACCCGCTGTGGTCCGTGAAAGACCGGATCGGCGCCGCGATGATCGAAGCTGGTGAAGCCGAAGGCAAGATCACCAAGGACACGGTGATTATCGAAGCCACGTCCGGTAACACCGGCATCGGCTTGGCGTTCGTGTGTGCCGCGAAAGGCTATCGGCTCGTGATTACGATGCCGGAGAGCATGTCGTTGGAGCGCCGTCGGTTGTTGAAAGCGTTCGGCGCCGAACTGCACCTGACCCCTGCCGAAAAGGGTATGAACGGTGCAGTTTCGCGGGCCGAAGAGTTGTTCCGCGAGCACGGCGGCGAACCGAAAGCGTTCATTCCGCAACAGTTCAAAAACCCCTCGAACCCCGAAATTCATCGCCAAACGACTGCGGAGGAAATCTGGCACGCGACCGACGGCAAGTTCGACATCTTCGTCTCGGGCGTCGGCACGGGTGGCACGATTACGGGTTGTGGGGAAGTGTTCAAAAAGCGGAACCCGAACGTCAAGTGCGTGGCCGTAGAGCCGACTGCAAGCACGGTGCTGACGCAACACATCATGCAAGGTGTGCCCGCGAATCAGGTCGTCCCCGGACGGCACAAGATCCAAGGTATCGGGGCGGGGTTTATTCCCGGTGTGTTGCTTGATGGCCTGAAACGCGCCAAAGACGGCGGTTACACATTGATTGATGAAGTCGCCCAAGTCACCGACGATGAATCCTTTGAGACCGCCCGCCAACTCGCCAAGCAAGAAGGGATGCTGGTTGGGATTAGTTGCGGCGCGGCGGCAGCAGCAGCTCTTGCGATAGCCAAGCGTGAGGAGAATGCGGGCAAGACAATCGTGGTCATTCTCCCGGACCTCGGCGAACGGTACTTGTCCACCGCGCTCTACCCGCAAGAGTAATGTGTGTAGGAATCGTGGTGTGTGGATACGATGACATTACACCCACCCACCACGAGACCCACCACGAGACCCATCATGGACCCGGACGAAATCCCGTTTGCCCCAAAAGTCGATCCCGCCGTGTTCGATCGTGTTCGCACAACGCTGGAAGCCGAGGGTCCGGGTGCGGCGGTTGATTCACTTTGCCACGAGTTAGAACAGGCCGAGGACTTCCAGAACCTCTTCTACGCGATGTTGATGAAAAAGCGTGTCGAGTTGAAGCTGCCGCCGTTCCCGATGGGACCGTCTGCCGACTTGCCACCGGAAGCCCACGAGCCTTACGAAGAAGCGATCCGCCAAGCCGGGCGGCACGTCGGGACACAACTTTTGCAGCGGGGTGACATCCCGAAAGCGTGGTCGTTTTTCCGGATGCTCGGCGAACCGGAACCCGTGCGACAAGCCCT
>JAYSXU010000298.1:0-1657 GCA_043716965.1 Fimbriiglobus sp. | reverse complement strand
CGTCCTCGGAGACCAGCCCGCGCCCGAACGACATCAGGTTCGGGTCGTCATGAACCATCCACCCCGACGGTTCTTCCGTGGAACCCGTGATGACGTTGAAGCCGCGAATCCCTCGCGTGGGGGCGGCAATCGTGGCGATCAACTTGCCGCGCATCACGCCCAACAGTTGATCGACTTGAACGCCGTCGGCCATCCAGATTTGCTGACCACTGTTGATGTCCAACGCAAAGACTTTGTCCGTATCCGTCGGTGCGACAAACAGACGCCCGCCGTCCGCAATCGGTGGGCAAATGTCGCGGGCGACCGTGGCGGGTTTCGTGAGCCGGGGGTAAGCAAACGCCCACGCCGATTTGCCGGTGCCGGTATCGACCGCCATCACGAAGCCGGTGTGCGAACAGAGGACGATTTTCCCCGCCGCGAACGTCAACAGTTCCGGGCGGTGGCGGGTCTCCATTTTCGCGGCGGTCGTGACGGCCACGTCCGCGACCCAGAGCGGCTTGCCCGGCTCTTCGTTGCCCGTGTCGGTGTAACAGGCAATCGCTTGAAGTGGCCCGTCCTTGGATTCCCGCGTGAAGGCAACATATATCCGACCTTCGGCACACACGGGTGACCCCTCCCACGCCGCCGCAACGCCCACCGCAACTGGCGGTTTGAGCTTCCAAACGACATCAAGCCAGGCGCCGTCTTTCTTCAACTGCCGTGGCCGAGTGAAGCACACCAAGTAACTACTCGGGGCAGTCGGCCCTTCGGCGTCCGTCACCGGCGGCGACACTTCAGTTGCGCCCAACCGGGCGTAGAGCTTGCCGTTCGCCGTCGTCAGTGTGAAGTCCGCATCCACGGCGATCGGCAAGGTTGCGCTAAGTGAAGTGAGCTTGGCGGCATCCGGATCAAGCCGGAAATCGTAAACGTAACGCGGTTCGCCAGTCCGGACGTCGAAACCGAAGACGCGGCACGCATCCGCAACGTACCCGACGCCGTCCATCACGACCGGGTGCAACGCGACGGCTCGCGTCGAAGGCACCTTGGGTAGCTGAAAAACCTTGCGGTCCGGGTCGCCGGGGAGTTCGGCCTTCCACGTCGGGCGGCTCGGCCAATACTTCGGCAACCGGCCATTCACCCGACCGTTCCGCGCACTATTCCCGCCGAACGATGTCCAGTCCTCCGTGGGGTTGGTTTCGGTCGGGAGAATCGGCGGGTTGTCGAGGTAGCGTTGCAGGGTGGTTTCGTAGGGTGCCACCACGCCCGCCAGTTTCCCTTTGGCACCGGGGGACTTCGTCTTAAACTCCGTCAGTTCCGCTTTCGCCGCGTCGATGTCACCGTCAAAGATCATCGCCAAGATCACCCGTGCCCGGATCAACGCCGGGTCGGTCTTGGCATCGGGCACACTAAGCTCATCGCCGGGCAGCAAGCGGAGCCAATACTGTTTCGCCGTGCGAAACTCGCCGCGTTCAAATGCCAATTCACCCAGCCACAACAACGCTTCTTCAGTGTGGCGACTCGGGAAGTACCGATTCACCAGCAACCGCAACGGTCGCGGATCGCGGTTGGTTTTGCCCGCTTCCAATAACTTGCGAGCCGGTTCATCAACGCGATCCCGGTAGCCGCGCAACTCAGCGGCTGGCAACGTGAGCAGGATTTGAAACGCGATTTGCCGGGC
>JAYSXU010000297.1:0-4880 GCA_043716965.1 Fimbriiglobus sp. | reverse complement strand
GCGGCGAGTGCGCCGACTGGTTCACCCCCGAAGAATGCCACAACTACATCCGACACGCCGGCTACATCCCGCAAGGGAGATAATCAAAATGCTCTAGCTGTGCGACGGTGGGCACGGCGTCGCCCCGCAACCGAGGACCGTGCGGGTAGCCCCGCTCCGCGCGCCGGAGAACTCGCCACCGACGTGAGGTAGGCGGTGGCGTGAACGGGGGACCGTCGGGCGGCGGCGGCGGGTAGAGGGTCGAGATCGCCGGGTCGAGGGCCGGCGGACGCGGGCGGCCCGCCGCTGATAACGGCCCCAACGACGCGCCCGATCCGGAACCCGCCCGCGACACGCTCAACGTAAAACAAACCAAATTTTGCTGCCCCCGATCCGCCCGGGTGGGACGTCGCGTTTCACGCGAACGGGCCGTGCAATCGCATAACAGAACACGGCGTTCCGGCGGTTCGCTAATTGGTCCCCGTCCGGCTCGGCCACCGAGGCGGTCGATGCGACTTCGGGTCGCTGACCCCGAGACGCCACGTGGCTTCGACGTTGTATTGTTCCCACTCATCCAACCGCCCGGTGCGACGGCGATCACGGGCACCCGTGGGGGACGCCACGGTCGAGGGCGAGTGGTCGGCTGACCCCAGCCAGAAAATTCCGCCCCGGATCACGGGTCAATGCGACGGGAAATACGACAGAAAGTTAGTATTGGCGTCGCGGTACACGAGACGTTGCGGCGAATTGTATCTGCCGCATTGCGACGTAGGGAATCCGTCAACTCGGTCAACAAATCATGAAACTCGGAAACAGGGTTCAACCGCTCTTAACTTTGAGTTGATACGACGACGACGAAAATCAACCCGTCATCACTGGTCGGGAAGTCCTCCAAAATTTTCCGCGAACTCTGGGTCACTTTGCACTCACGCCATCGCCAGCGTGCCGCGAGTGACGCCGAGTTGGTTGAGGGCCTTGAGTTGCTTCCACGATTGCTTGCCGTCGTCGAGTCCTTCGAGGACGCGGCCGTAATGTTCTAAGAGCTTGACGACCTGTTCGGGCGTCTCGCGGAGTAGGTCGATGCGAAAGGTACTGACACCGAGTTGGCGCATCCGTCCGACGTACTCGGCGGCGGATTGGGCGACGCTGTTGAAGACGGTGTTACGGCACCCGGTGTCGGGGTGGACGGGGAAGTTGGCACCGACGCGGTCTTTCAGTTCGATCTTGTGATCGTCACACGGCCGACCGCAATCGCGGTGGTCTTTGCCGGTCGAGAGGAACGCCGCAAAAACGCAATGCTCCATGTGAAACATGGGCATGTGCTGGTGGATGACGGGTTCAAACCAACTCGGGTTGGCGTGCTGGATCAGCGCTTGAAATTGGTCCCAATTCAAGTCAAAACTCGGCACGAGTCGCGCCAACCCTTCGCGGATCAACACCGATGCCGTGATGTCGTTGGCCACGTTCAAGCTGAAGTCGCCGATGAGTTTCGCACCCGGCAACTGCTCTTGGAAGTACCCGATGGAGGCGAGGTTGCGGACCAACACCACGTCCGGTGCGGCCCGAACAATCGGCGATTGGAACCCCTCTTCACTCGGCTTCCAGATGCGAAGTGTGGCGAGGCCGATTGGCATTCCGGCAGCCCGTGCCAACGGGACCGCGTCCTTGTACCGCCGCAAGTCTTCAAAGTCGCAATAGACGAGACTGGGGCGAGGTAGCTTCGACGAAGGTTGCCATGCGAGGACCGCTTTGAGTTGGTCCAGGTTGCGTGTGAGGACGGTGAGAGTTGGGGGAGGTTGCGGCGTCGATCGTGAACGAATTGCTCGAAGCGAGTCGAGGGCGTTAGGTTGCACCATGGCATGTTTACGGAGTTGCTGGCGTTGCTCCGCCAGGGCTGTGGCGGCTTGGCGACGGAGGTCGTTCAACACGGACTTTGGCAACATAATGTTGTCCGGCAGTTGCAGTATCGTCTCACCTAGCTCGAACGGTGTGTCTCCGAGGCGGCTGAGTTGTTCCTGGATCTCGGCGGCGGTCGTGGCGCGTTTCTTGGCGTGTTCCAGGGGGCCAGCCCAGGTCGCCGATGTGCTGCGGTGGCCCAGGTCGTCTTGAAACGAGAGTGTTAGGGCGCCGTTAATAATACCTGTTAGGGTGGCTGTGATCCTGGCACGGCGGGCGAGCTTGTCCTGGGAGTAGGTGTGTTCGAGTCGTTTTCGCAGGGCCGGGTCGTCCGTCTTCCAGATCTCGCACCCAATTGGGATGCTGGAAAAATCGAGAGCGTCCGGTTCAAATTGCAGTTCGACACAACTCATGCCGGATGCTGACTGCGGCGCCGGGTGAACGCTCCAGACGCGGCCACCGGGTTCCCGGACTTCGGGCGTTCCCAGGTCGAACAGGACGCCGTCGCCCGGTTTCACGAGGTCGGCTACTGTCTCGGCCAGTTGGATTCGCACGCCGAGATTGGTGAAGCCGGTGACCGTTCCCAGGTGAATGCCCCGGCTCTTGGGGAACCGACCCCGCACCAACTTTTGGTGGTTGATGCCGTCTAGGAAACCTGGGGTCAGCCCGCGGCTGAAGGTTTGCGCTAGGTCGAGTTCTTCTCGGCGGGACAGCTTGAAATCCAGACCGGCGAGCGCGGCATCAATGGCCTTGCGGTAGGTCTGGGTGGTGGAGGCGACGTAGGGTCCGCCCTTGAGGCGGCCTTCGATTTTGAACGAGATCACACCGGCTTCGATGAGCGGGTCGATGAGGTCGTAGGCGGCGAGGTCTTGCGGACTGAGGAGGTAGGCTTTATCACCGAGGTCACGCGGTTGGCCATCGACGATCATTTCATACGGCAACCGGCACGCTTGCGCGCACTGCCCCCGGTTCGCACTACGACCGCCCAGCGCCTCGCTGGTCAGGCACTGGCCGCTATAGGCGACGCACAGCGCGCCGTGGATGAACACCTCGACCGGCACGTCGGTTTGGCTCGTGACTTTGCGAATGTCGTCGAGTGAGAGTTCGCGTGCCAGCACGACGCGCTGCACACCCAACTTCTTCACGAACGCAATGCCACGCGGTTCGGTCAGCGTCATTTGCGTGGAGGCATGGACGGCCAAAGTGGGTGCGAGTTTGCGGATCAATTCGACGACGCCCAGGTCTTGGACGATGATCGCATCGACACCGGCCTCGGCAATCGTCGTCAAGAAATGTTGGGCTTCCGGCAACTCGTCGCTGAACACCAGCGTGTTCATCGTGACGAAGCCACGCACGTTGCGGGCGTGCAAAAACCACATCACCTCCGGCAGTTCATCCAGGGTGAAGTTGGTCGCGCGTGCCCGCGCATTGAAGTGCGACAACCCAAAGTAGACCGCATCCGCACCGTTGGCGACAGCGGCCCGCATCGCTTCCCAATCTCCAGCAGGGGAAAGCAATTCCGGACGCTCGCGCAGTTTTCGTTCCGTGTTCATGCCTTAATTATAACGGCTGATTCAAAAAGGCCCGGAATCAGATCTTTCACCACGAATATAACGAATCGAACGGATCCGATTTGAATCAACGAGTTAGGAGTAATAGCACTAATTGACAGGTGCGACACACAAACTGCAACGACTCTAATTTGATTCGTCTTATTCGTCTTATTCGTCCGATTCGTAGTGAAAAGTATGATCCGGTTAGTCTTTGCGGCGTTGCTTGAAATCTTGGGACGAACCGCGTTCGGGGACCATTGGTCTTTTGTGCAGTGCCGTTTGTTTCAGGCCCGGTAACGCTGGTGCGGTCACGGGGCGGGCGACCCATGCGGAGCCGAGGTCTGGGGCGACCTCCTGGGGTGGGGTGGACTTGCCGGTTGCCCACTGGAAGACGCGCTTGGCGACTTCGGCGGCCGGTTTGCTGTTCGCGGTCAACGTGCCGTCGGGAATGCCCATGTCCATTTTCAGGTACTTTTGCAGCAATCGGGCAATGGCTAACGCGGTGTCACGGTTCGATTGTCGTCCCAAGCCTTTCAGCACATCAATCGCATCCGGGTTGGTCGGGTTCCACGCCAGCAACATTTCGGCGGCCATTATCCGCAGCGGGCCGGGTTGGTCAATGTCGGTCATGCGGTCGAGTAAGTCGGGTGTAATCAACCCCATGCCGCGGAGCAAAGCCGCCAGTTCGACCCGCAACGCCGGTGGCGTTTGCGGGTCAATAATTTGCTGGGAAAGATTGACCGGCAGTTCGGGGTTGGTGTCGTGTTGTAACACGGCGGCGTAATGCGCAACCAAGGTCCGCCCACTCCGAGACGCCAACGGTTCCGAATCGGCAGCCCAAGTTGTCAGGTCGCAAACTGCCATCGGGGACAGGCGGCCGGCGGCGCCGGTCAAGCTGCCGTCGTTTGCTAATTGGGGGTCGGCCAGTGTGTCGCGGATGGCATCGCGGATCAGCGGCCACCGACCGCCATCGCCTGCCAACAACGTGATGAGTGCTGCCTGACGAACTTCGGGTGCGCGATCGCGCAGGTATTCCGCGAGGTCCGCGATCACGTCGGGCTGGGTCACCGCGTTCAACGCGCTGATACCGGCGGCTTTCACACCGGGGTTCGTCGTTCGGCGAATGGCATCGACAACGGCTTCGGCTTCACCCGGTCGCCAGTAGGTCCGCGATTGCAACGCGATAAATGCGGCGGTTCGCACTTCGACCCGGTGATCGTAAAAGAGTCGTACCGCAGGTCCGGGATCGTCCAGCAACGCTTCTTGCAGCGCGCGAACCTCGGGAATGTCCGCATACCCCGCCAAGTGGTCAGGCCACCGGATCCGGTGGAGAAGCTTTCGACAAAGATCATTGGCGCGACGACGCGGTTCAAGTCCGGTGCGGATCAAATCGTGCCCGATGATTAAGCCAATGCCGATCAGGATGAACAGGCCGCGTACAATCCGGGCCAA
>JAYSXU010000296.1:0-4895 GCA_043716965.1 Fimbriiglobus sp. | reverse complement strand
CCGGTACGCCCGAAATCGCCTTCGCGTAAAAAACGGCGGCGGCCTTCCACTGGCCCAATCGCTCACACAACACGGCCCGAAGAAATGCCATTGGCCCTTGGTCGTATACGAACTGGTGTTCTTTTAGTACGTCCAAAACATTCTGGTACTTCTCCGTAACCCACAGTTGCGTGACCGCGTCCCGTATCCTTTTCTTGTAGTCTGGTGACGACCGCTCTTGGACATCTTTTAGGAACTTCGGGAGCAATTCTCGCGTGCCTGGCGATAGGAATCGGGCTTCGATGCGCTTCGAGAGGTTGAACGCACGGTGGTAGTGCCCCCCGAGGTAATACTGGGTCGCCGCGAGGAACCGCAAGTGGTGCCGGTCCGGGGCCTTCCGCGCGGCGGCGAGATTTTGTTCCAACACTTTGCCCGCCTCGGCGTACTTTTGTGCCGCAAGGATTGTCTGGCTGCTACCAATCGCAAAACTGCCCTCGGCGGCGAGACGCGATGCAATGCCTTTGCTGTCAATTAGGGTAGCGTTCATTTTGGCTTATTCCGCGCACGAGAACGATTCTTGGGTGGGATATTCTTCGGCGAATTTTCTACGGCATAACCGTTCTTTGTCACGTAACACAACTGGCAGCGAACATCTTGTGACGGGGAGTGACTAAAAGCTGTAACCGAAGCAAAGCCTGCCGAACAATTACTCAGTACCTGTCTACACTTCTCCTTCAGCCTTTGTGTCGATTCGTACCCCTTCGGGTCAGAGTGAATTCCACTGCTCTCCGCCTGCAGTTTGCCTGCACCGGGAATGATGACCTCGTAATCCCCTCCACTGCCAATTTCGAGGACTTTGATGATCTCCGCCCCCTCCAGATCATGAAGCAGTAGTGCCATCACGACGATAGCTGCTTCCTCGGTGATGACACGAGAGCTTTTCGTATTCGTCCACTCTATTCCCCCGTCTGTGATAGCATCCGGTGCGCCGGTCCAGGTGATCTCCCGCGTCAGATCTTGAGCGGCACCGACTCCCGGTCGGGCCACCCAATCTACTATCACGCTCCTGACCATCGTACCAGAGGGTATTAGGATTGGGTCAAGACTTAATCTCACGATGGTCGAAGTTCCGTAGCAAGACAAGAACGCCATTTTGGGGTGGATCTTTGGGAGCGACCCTAGCTCCAGCGTGACACCGGGAGGCATTGAATAACCTTGGGGATATAACTGATTCCGCCGACTGATTTCAATCAATTCACAAGTTCGTTGTAGCCGAATTATGGCTGTGTTTAGAGCTTCATCGCATGTTATTCCATTCAGTTCGATTGATTAGTCTTGTTATCCGGTTGCGTGAAAGAGTTGAAGGCGCTGCCGCTGGGCTAGCCCATCTTGCGTGGCTGATCGTGTTTGTTGTTGCCGGAGTCTTTGAATACCCGATAGCATGTTGCTTCTGGGTGCCGTGGGGGATTTTTTGCAATCCGCCGCGGCGGGAACCACGTCTGGATTGGTGTGAACTCATGGGAAAACGCGGGGCCACCTCTTCCGGCAACCCGAATCGGTCCGGTGTTGAAGACGCGGCGGCACAGGCCCTCGTTGTCACGTTCAATGAGTTGCGGGACGAACTCGTCAGCACGCTGGTGTACTTGCTCGGCAACCGTGACGACGCCCAGGACGCTGCCCAAGAAGCGTTTTTGAAGTGTTGGCGGGCGCGCGAAACGTTGCCCGAAATTCAGAACTTGCGGGCGTGGATCTTCCGGGTCGCCATGAATACCGCCCGCGACGTGCAGCGCAGTGCCTGGAATCGCCGGGTTAAGCCCTTAATCGGGGAGGAATTCATGACCTCGACTCGTGAACGTCTTCCGACGTTGGCACTCGAAGAGCAAGAAACGCTCGACCGACTCCGCGATGCGATTGCTCAGTTGCGGCAGGAAGAGAAAGAAGTTTTTCTCCTGCGCCAGAACGGTGACCTAACCTATGAGCAAATCGCCGAAATCCGTAGCACGCCGGTGGGGACCGTGAAAACCCAAATGCGGTCCGCACTGATGAAGCTTCGCAAAGTGCTGAACCCGCAAGACACCGAAACGCCGGACGGGTAACACGAATTCACCACGGAAGACGCGGAAAGCACGGAAAAATACAAGTTGATCAGTTGCGATCCTGTTAACTGGTCTCCAAGTGGATTGACAGGTTTCTTGAAGAATGTGATTGTTTCCGTGGTTTCCGTGGTTTCCGTGGTTTCCGTGGTTTCCGTGGTTTCCGTGGTTTCCGTGGTTTCCGTGGTTCAACGTATTTCAGGGTAAACTTCCCACACTCTCATGCACCCGCGGTTCGTTCGCCCGCGCCGCCGGAGTTTATTCCATGCTCACGTGTGAATCCAGCCAGAGCCAGTTGCTCGATCACTTGTACGGTCTACTCGACCCGTCAGAATCGGCGTTGCTGGAAGTACACATGACGACTTGCGCGCACTGCGTGGCGAAGCGGGAAGAGTTGGCCAAGTGGCAAGGGCTGGTCGCGTCAGCGGCTAAGGGCGAGTTCGCTAGCACGAAATTCACCGCACCCGTTGAGAAGCCGTCGCAACTGATTGAAGTGAACGAACCTGTCCCGTACACCGTGCGGGCCGCGTGGATGCGCTGGGTGATTGCGGCGAGTTTATTCCTGGCAACAGCGGGTCTGGGCGGACCGGCGGCACGGGACTTGGCCGGGTACTACTGGTACAAGCCGAGTGTCGATCGGGAAGTGGCCGGCTTGGAAAAGGCCATCAATGATCGGACACAACTGATGCGTGAAGTCAAAGTTGTCCGCGCCAAGGCCAAGGAGCAACTCGACGACGCCCAGGCCAAACTCGACGCCCTAACTGACACGTGGATGAAGGCGGAGCAGGTCGCCATTACCACCACGGCGGACCGCCCCTTCATCGTCGAAGTGACCGGCCCGACGACGGCGTTGGTCGGCGCGCCGAACGATTACACGTTGCACGTCCGCGACAAGAACGGGCAGAAGAAAACGGTCCTCGTCGAAGCCAAGGTCAAGGACAAGAACAACGCCGAACTGTACGCCGAGAGCTTCGAGGAAGCGGACAAGGTCATCAAACTCCCGGCGTCACTGTGGACCAAGGTGAAGCCCGGCAGCGAGTTAACACTGCACATCAGCGCGACCGACAAGAGCAGCGGCAAGACAGCCGTCGTCACCGAAAAAGTCCGACTGCAAGACCCGGTTTACACGACGTTCTTGACCACCGACAAGCCGATGTACCGCCCCGGCGAGACGGTTTACTACCGCTCACTCACCCTGGACCGAACCACGTTTTTGCCGTCGAATCTGGACCTGAACGTGAAGTTCGAGGTCGTTGCGCCCTCGGGTCAAGTCGTTGCCGGGTCGGACTTGGTCGGGCTGGCGAAACCGGCGACCGCGACTGGTGAACCGATCTTCGGACCGGACGGCAAACCGATCCGGGGCGTTGGCACCGGGGCTTTCGCCCTGCCGCCGACGCTTGATGGTGGCGAATACAAAGTGCGGTTGTTCGAGTTGGCTGTTAACGAATTCAACCCGCGTCCCGATAGCCAACCGCTGGCGGAACGCAAGTTCATTGTCAACAAGTACACCCCGGACCGCTTGCAAAAGAAGCTCGAATTCGACGGCAAAACTTACGGCCCCGGCGACAGCGTACAAGCCAAGATCGAAGTCCGCGACCAAGCCAAAGTTTTGTCCGGGGCCACGCTCGACATCACGGTCGTGGCCAAAATTGCCGGGCAGTTGCGATCGGTGCTGCTGGACGTGGGTGCCAAAGCGACGAACAAGGACGGCACCGCCGCGATCAAGTTCACACTGCCACCGGGTGACCTCGATGACGCCACACTGACCGTCACGGTTCGCAACGCCGGGGTGACAGAAACGTTGGTGCGCAAGGTGCCGTTGGCCTCGCGGAAACTCGACGTCGAGTTCTTCCCCGAAGGCGGCGATTTGGTTGTCGGCGTGCCGTGCAAAGTCTACTTCCGTGCTACGACCAACACCGGCAAACCCGCCGACATTCAAGGCACGCTGACCGACGGCACCACCACGTTGGTGGATGTGAAAACGCTCACGGATGCCGACCATCCCGGTGCGAATCAGGGGCTGGGGTCGTTCACGTTCACGCCCCAAAACGACCAGAAATACTATGTGAAGCTGAGCAAGCCGGTCGGTATCATTCCGCCTGCCGAACAGGGTTACAAACTACCAGACGTGAAGCCGAACGGCGTGATGTTGACTGTGTTGGACGGCGTCACGAAGCCGGGCGAAAAACTCCGAATTCAACTGGGTACGTCTGGTGCGAAACGCAACGTGGTGATCGGGGTCTACACCCGTGGCCGTCCGCTCGCCCATCAAAAAGCGACGATCGAACCGGGGCAACTCACGAGCCTGGCACTCGACCTCGGCACGTCGCAAATCGGTGGTGTCACACGGGTGACAGTCTTCGAGGAAGTGGCCGAAGGCGACGACGGCAAGACAACGCTGTTGCCCCTTGCGGAACGGCTGGTGTTTCGCTCACCGGGGCAAACGCTGAAGCTCGGTTTCAACGTTACGAAAGCCGGTGGGGCTACGGTCAAGGGGTCGTTTATCCCCGGCAACGCTGTTGAGCTTTCGATCAACGCTTACGACGAAGCCGGCCGACCGAAGGCGGCGATTCTGTGGGCAGCGGTGGTCAATCAATCCGTGCTGACGATGGCCGACGAGAAGACCGCCCGCTTACTGCCGACGCACTTCCTGTTGTGTGGCGAAGTCCGCAAGCCGGACGACTTGGAACACGCCGACTTCCTGCTGACCGACCACCCGAAAGCGGCGGTCGCGTTGGACCTGTTGTTGGGCACCCAAGGCTGGCGCCGGTTCGCCGAGCAAGCCCCGGAGTCGTTCCGCCAACGGGTTCCCGCCGAAGACGC
>JAYSXU010000295.1:0-4901 GCA_043716965.1 Fimbriiglobus sp. | reverse complement strand
GACGAGGTCCCATTCGCAACCGCTCTTCTCATTTCCTACGCAATCAATTCGCCGCGCTGAGGTCCGCTGTTTGGGCGGCGTTCCACGCTTCGACGGTTCCGATCGGGAACCAGAACCCGGCTTCGACGACTTGGAACGGTTCGTTCGCCGCGAGTTGGCTGACGGCGTCCGTGATTTCGTACTCGCCGCGTGGCGAGAGGGGCAACGTCAGGTCAAAGACGCTGCGCGGAAACAGGTAGCCGCCGATGTTGGCCAGTTGCGGGGCGACCAGCCCTTTCGGTTTTTCAACCAGCCTTTCAAGTGTGCCGTCCGGCTTGCGGAAGATGATGCCGAAGCTTTCCGGGTCGTTCACGGAGTGCGACAGGATGCCCATCGGCACGCCCGCGAGCTTGGCGAGATCGGCTTTGCCGATCAAGTCGTCGCCGTTCAGAACCATCACACGGTCGGAGGTGATGTGGTTCTTGCACGCCATCAGCGCGTGCCCCGTGCCGAGCGGTTCGGACTGTCGGACACAGGTCCACTTCCGGACGTGCGATTGCTTCTCCAAGTAGTCTTCAATCTGTCCCGCTAAGTAATTCACGACCACAACCACCCGATCCACTTTTGGCAGCGCCGTAATGATCCAATCAAGAATCGGTCGCCCCTGAACCGGCAAAAGCGGCTTCGGCGTGTCGAACGTGTGCGGTTGCAGGCGAGTCCCTTTACCAGCCGCCAAAATAATCGCGTCCATGAATCTCGTTCTTGTGATGGGAGTCGTGGCCAGGGGGATCGTGGAATCCCGATCCAGTCCTCAAAATCATAGCAACTCGGTTTCACCCTGTCACATCTGATGATCCGGACTTTGGGAAAATCCGGTCGCACCGCGAAAATAGGTCAAGCTGGTAAAGCAGGGATGACGAAAAGTAACGTGTCAAGTTGGACGCACGGCAGGAGCTGACGGGCAACTTGACCGGGGGTCGGCAGTTCGCCGCATGGATGCGGGCTGTCCGACACGTGACCCCACCCGTGTCCGTCGATCGAGTCGAATGCCGTCCACCCCGGTGCCGGCTCGATCGTTGGACCGGGCGGTTTGAGTTCCGCTGATTCCCCTATTCCACGGATGGACGTTCCGATGCGCCGCGCACTGTTGCTAAGTAGTTTGTTCGGTGTGATTCTCGCCGGCCTCGGGTGCAAGAACCACACCACGGGTCGGTGCGATTGCACCTACAACCCCGCGTCCCAAGTCATCTCGGCCCCGTCGAACCCGTACCCGACGGTCGGCGGCCCCGCTGCAATGGCTCCGACGGCACCGATGGCCGTGCCAGCCGCGTCCACACCGATGGTGATGCCGACGCCAGGTAAGCTGCCCGCTGTCAGTGACAAGTAATTGTCACAACATAGCCAAAGCCCACGGATCATGATCCGTGGGCTTTATTCGTTGTTCAGATGTGGTACATCAGCGATTCTTGCTCGGTACGGCTTTTGCCGCCCTTCACTTTGTGTTGCGGATTATCGAGCACCACGACCGCGTAGGGTTCCACCGATTTCGTGATCCAGACGTTCGAGCCGATGACCGCCCCTTCGCCGATCTCCGTCTTGCCACCCAGGATCGTGGCGTTGGCATACACCACAACGTTGTCCCGCAACGTGGGATGACGTTTGTAATCGCCGTGAACCAGCTCACCACTGTCGTCACGGTCGAAGCTGAGAGCGCCGAGGGTGACCCCTTGGTAAAGCTTGACGTTGCGGCCAATGTCGCAGGTCTCCCCGATCACAACCCCGGTGCCGTGGTCGATGAAGAACCCAGGGCCGATCGTGGCGCCGGGGTGCATGTCGATCCCGGTCTTGGAGTGCGCGATTTCGGTCATCATTCTTGGGATGAACGGCACCTTCAATTGGTGGAGTTCGTGGGCAAGACGGAAAACCGTGATCGCTTCCAGGCCAGGATAGCTGAAAACGATTTCGTAGTGGCTCTTCGCGGCGGGATCACCCCGGTACGCGGCTTCGACATCCTGTTCGAGCAACTGCCGCACTTCCGGTAACCGCCGCAACAACGCCACGGCTTTGAACTGCGCTTCGGATTCGTGATCCAAATCCGGTGATTCCTCGCAATGTTCGTGTCGCAGTGCGCGGCAGATTTGTTCGGTCAACTTGTCGTACAAGCCGTCCACGACTGTCCCGACATGGTAGGTGATGTTCCCGCTGTGCAAGTTCTGCTTGCGGCCGTAGCCCGGATACATGAGTTCACACAAGTCCGCGACGATCTCCGTGACCGCATCCCGGCTCGGAAGCGGTTCATGCCCCAAGTGGTGCAACCGCCCGCACGCCGAGTAGGAATCGACCAGCAATTCCGTCACGGTTTGGAGTTCAAACTCTTTCAAGTGAAGGTCCGTAGCCATCAGCGTTCAATTCCAAAGTGAAGTGGTGAGTGAGATTACGCCAATTATAGTAGTCAGTTGGACCGCCCGAGAAAATCCGAATGCCCGATCTGCTTGGAGACATTCCCGGCGAACCGGCGGCGTCAGTCGCCTGGGTGATAACCGACCACCCGTTCGTGGCTGTCCACCCGGCAGCTTACGCAGCCGGTTCGCCGGGATCATCACGGTTGGTTCGCACTAAAAGTGGGCACGAAATGCAGGCGATGCGCGCAATTCGGTATGAAGTATCTGTGTAGAGAGCCACTCGAAAAACACTTTTTTCGAGCCGTAAACACCATGATTTACAGTGCTTGTGATAAATTTCACAAGCCAGTTGTGGCACCCTACCGAGTTTGGCACGCCTGCTGCTTAAGTATACTTCGCAGCGAGCGAGACACTGAATGCGACGGGGATGCGGAGGGGAGAGGCCGCATCCTTGAGACAAACAGTAATCGGCTCAAGCGAAAGACCACCTGGGTATCATTTGCGGAGGGAGAGGCCGCAAACGACCCAGGTGGTCTTATTTCATTTCAGATCAATTGCAGTTCGTTCACGATCGATTCTGATTGCACACTTCGCTATGATGTCAGCAGGAGTAAACCATGCCACAATTGCCGATCGTATCTCACGGCGACACTGCTGATGTCGTATTGCCAGCTTCGATATTAGAAGTCGTCGGCCTTCATATCGGCGATTTGCTTGAGGTCACTGTCAGCGATCAGCAGTTGCTTCTTCGCGCAGTCAACCAGGATTCCCATCAACAGAAGCTCGCAACGATTACTCAAGACGTGTTCGACCTCCGGAGAGACGCCTACCAACGGCTAGCGTGAACGCGATGCAATTCCAGTTTTAACTTCGCACGATCTAAATGACTGTTCCTCTCATTTCCACTGCTAGCCACGTGACGATTGAAGTTCTTTCGCAATGCCGTAAACCACTCCACGAAGACGGCCTCTCCCGTCTCGCAAGGAATCGCATCATGTTTCGGCGAACGAAGATTGTGGCCACGCTCGGGCCAGCGACGGACGATCCGGCAGTGTTAATCGGGATCCTGAAGGCCGGGGTTGATGTAGCCCGGATCAATTTTTCGCACGGCAAGGAAGAGGATCACCTCGGGCGAATCGCGCGACTCCGTGAAGCGGCGGAGAGCTTGGGACGGGTTGTCGCGGTGCTAGCGGATTTACCGGGGCCGAAGTTGCGGGTGCGCATCCCCGAGAAACGGACCTTGCGTGTTGGTGACGTGGTCCGGTTCCCCCTTCTGACGGCCACGATTCAAGCGGATGACATTGCCATCACGGAACCCGAAGTCCTCACGGACATCCGCCCCGGCGACCGGATGTTGCTGGACGACTGGCGGCTTCATCTGAAGGCCGGCGTCGTGAAAGCGGGCCGATTGGAGGCCGAAGTTTTTGTCGGGGGTGACTTGTTGCCCAATAAGGGTCTCAACCTGCCGGATAGCCCACTGAGCATCCCCGCCATCACGGATCGGGATCGTGTGGCGTTGGGTATCGCTGCCAAGGCGGGCGTGGATTGGATTGCGTTGTCGTTCGTGCGCGGCCCGAGTTCGGCGGACTACCTTCGGGATGCGGTGGCCGCAGTGGGAATGCCTCGGGTTCCGGTACTGGCGAAGATGGAACGCCCCGAAGCGATTCGCCACGCCACGACAATTATTGATGCGTTCGATGGCATCATGGTGGCGCGGGGTGACCTCGGCGTCGAGATGCCTTTGGAGCAGCTGCCGACGGTGCAAAAGCAGCTCATCGCTGCGGCACGCCTTGCCGGCAAACCCGTCATCACCGCAACGGAAATGCTGGACAGTATGCAATCGAAACCCCGGCCCACGCGGGCAGAAGTGTCGGACGTGGCCAACGCGATCATTGACGGAACGGACGCCGTGATGCTGTCCGGCGAAACGGCGGTGGGGCAATACCCGATCGAAGCCGTCACGTGCATGGCTCAGATTGCCTTGGAAGCGGAACGCCATCTCGATACCGCTGGCACGGGGTTCTTGTCGTCCTTGAACTTGAAGCCGCGCGACACGATCGAAGATTCGATGGCCTTGGCCGCTTGCCACCTCGCCAGCGAAGTGAACGCCAACGCCATCATCACGCCGACGATGAACGGCCGCACCGCGCGGATGTTGGCGCGGTATCGACCGGGGGCACGGATTGTCGCGCCGGCTCCGACGATAGCGGTTCAACGCCGCACGGCGCTCGTGTGGGGTGTGCGGCCTGTGCCCATGACGCCGATCAAGTCCGGGGACGGCCGGATGGTCGCTGCCGTGCGGGACGCCTTTGCCGCCGGTGAGGTCAAAGTCGGCGACCGGGTGATCGTGTTAGCCGGTCATCCGATTGAAGGGGAATCACGAATGCCGACTGTTCGGGTCGTGCGAGTCGGCGAAGGCGGCGCATCTTTGGAACCTTAACCGCGTTGGCGCGGTTGGTCCTGTCATCGCTATCCTGTCAATCGTCGGTCAACTAACGGGGCTGGGGGGAACTACTTCCC
>JAYSXU010000294.1:0-14926 GCA_043716965.1 Fimbriiglobus sp. | reverse complement strand
CCACGGGTTGCGCAAAGCCTCCACCCGTGGCTACACGCCGGTGCCCCTTCAGGGCACAAAACTAATACGGTTCATCTTCGGAAACAGAAGTTCAACTTTCCCAACCACACTCACCCAGACCATTACACCAACCCAAGAGGACATTTGTGAAACTCATTGTTGCAATCATCCGACCGGAAAAGTTAGAGTTTGTTCAACAAGCGTTGAATGAACGCGATGTGTATTTGATGACCGTCACCGACGTTCGGGGCTGCGGGCGGCAACGCGGCCACACCGAGTTGTATCGTGGCACGGAAGTGCAGATTCGACTCGTTCCGAAGATCAAACTGGAAATTGCGGTCAACGAAGCGTTCGTCGAAGCCACCGTCGAAGCCATCGTTCACGCGGCCCGCACCGGGGATACGGGCAACATCGGCGACGGCAAGATTTTTGTGCTTTCACTCGAAGATTGTGTCCGCATCCGCACCGGCGAACGCGGTCCGGAAGCCATCGGGCCGTAATAGCAACACCCGTTCAACAGCACGGGCCGCCGCAGTAAATCCGGCGGCTCGTACTGGTAACATTATGGTAACAGTCACGTCATGTCACTTGGTGAGTTTCGGTGCAATGAGCCGATCGAAGTCGGCCCACTCTTTTTGATGCAACATCGCTTTTGTTAAACCCCGTTGTGCCGCTTCCTCAATGGCATTCTCCCGAAGTTTGTTCAACTCTGGCTTCTCCGTTGATTGCTTCTCATACACGATCGCCAAGTGAAAGTAATACACCGGCCGGGGATCGAGTGAGATGGCGATCGTCAAATCGCGTACCGCCTCGTCGTACCGCTCACCGGCAATATGCACAATGGCTCGTGTATCTAAATAGGTTGGCCGTGGCCCTTTCTTGGCGATGATTCGGTTGATCGCGTTGAGTGGCTTCGTGCTTCCGTCTCGGTTGTGAAGGGCCATAACCACGGCGTAATTGTTGAGGAAGACTTCATGATCGGGATTGGCGGGAAGCGCTGCTTCGTAGGTTTTGATTTCGTTGTCGAATCGCCCGAACAGGTCGTCGAGTTCGGCTTTGGCATAGATCAGTTCGAGGTTGGTCGGGTTTAGTGGTAGTTTCTTGGTCACCCACTCGTCAATTTTCCGAACGGTTTCCGTCCAGGTCGCTCGATTGGCTTCGGGTTCGAGTGCGAACGGCCGGACGCGGGCGGCACCTGACAAAAGCCGTGCAGTAATACCGACAGGGGTGGTTTGCTCGTGTTCATACGCCAACTTGACCGCTTCGGCGGAGCGACGGTTGCGGATGTAAAACGACGCCAGGGATGTGTACGCGAGTGGTTGATCGGACTTCGACGCATCGCTGTAAATCTTTTCGGCGTCGTCCAAACACGCCAGTTCTTCCAACATTGGGGCAATCCGCGTGACGAGTAGTGCCGGGTCGCGTGCGAGTTTGCTATCCAACACGACTTTCGCGGCCTGCTTCTTGTTCCCCGTCGCCGCCAGGACGCGGGCTTCTTCAGTGACCGCCTCCCAACTGTTCGGCGCAATCGACTTCAAGCGTGCGACGGTTTCGGCGGCCGTCGTTCGATTGCCACGCTGCAACTGCAACCGGGCCAGCGCCGCCAGATGTTCCGGGTCCGCGACGGCGATGGCCCGAGTGGCGTCACGCAACGCCGCCTCCGCCTTGTCGAGTTGACCTTGTTGGACGTACATCCGCCCCAGGTAGTAACTTTGGTCCGACGTGAGCGGGATTTTTTGGGCGGTATCGGTGAGCAAGTTGATGGCATCGACTTGGCGGAACGGATCGGTCGCGAGGATCAACGCCTTGGCCCGTTGGTCAATCAACAGGTTGCCACCTTCCTGGAGATTCGCCTCGATCATTTCCAGGGCCGCGTTCAATTCAGCTTGCCCCGATTGTTGGGCGACTCGACCGTAGGCCAACATCCGCCGCGCCCAACAGCGAACCTCGATTGGGTTCGTTGCGGTGACCAATTTTTCAAACACCGCAGTCGCTTCTTTCTCACGCCCGGTGTGTTGCAACAGCCGATGCAACTGTCGGGCAATCGCCGTGTCGATTGGCAGCAGTGCCTGAGCTTCACGGTAGAGTTCTTCGGCCCGGCGGAAGTCCCCGAGTAACTCTTTGCAACTGCCCAGTGCCAGTGCGATGGTTGCAGGCGAATCCGGTTGTTGCGGGATCGGTTTCAACTTCGATGAAGCATCCGTGAAAGCCGTTTGGGCTTCCTTCATTTTGCCGTCCGAGACCAAGAACCGGATCAGGGCCACCCAGGTTTCTGGGGCGTTTTCGTTCAGGCTGATCGCTTTTTCGAGTGCCTTGCGGGCGTCGTCCTTTGCCAAATTCACTTCCAGCACCGCAGCCCGTGCGAGGTGATCGCGGTAATTCCGTGAGGCCATCGCTTCCGGCGACTTGGCCCAGGCGATGCTCCGCGCAGTGTCCTCCCCGTAAGCGGTGCGAAGGAGCACGAGTTGATTGGTGAGGTCGGCGGGAAGTGATGTCGTGCGACTGAGGCGGTTCAACAGGTCCAGCACTTCGGGCTGTCCTTGGCGCTCCGTCAGTAACCGGACCACGTTCCGAACGAGTGGATCGCTGTGTTCGCCCAATTCCAGTGCCCGGCGATAGTGTTCCAGTGCCGCATCACCGTTCGATTCCAGGATCGCCAAGTCCCCGAGCAAGACGTGAATCGGTCCCCAGTTTTCACGCTTGGTCCGTGCGAGTAGGACTTGCGTTCGGAGTTCTGCAATTCGCGCCGTGTCGCCTTGCTTCACGTCTTTGATGACTCGCATCACTTCGGCTGTCAGACGGATCGGGCTATCGGTGCCCTCCAGGCGTTCCAGTTCGCTAAGCATTTGTGCTTGTAACGGGGCGTCCTGTTCCGCAACCGCGAGGTCGAAGACGGACGCCCGCAGGGTGATGTCGTAGGGGTTTTCGGCGATGGCTTTTTGAAACAGACCCATTGCCTCTTTACGCCGTCCGACTTCGAGAAGTGCTGCCCCCAGCTTCGAGTAAAGTTGATACCGATCGGCTTGGTTGAAACTCCCCGCGTTCTCGCCCAACGCCACGATCGCCTTGACCTCGGTTGTCGGCGTTCCCAACAGAATCGCTGCTCGCGCAAGTCGGAACTCGACCCGATCACCGATGGCTTTCTCCGCGTTGTCTAAAACCTCTGCCCCGGCCTTCAGGTCGGTGTTTGCTTTCACCAAGGCGAGGGCCACCCTGGGGCCAGTGAGGTAGGTCGCTTCCTTTTGGGCGACGGTCTTTTCCAGCAACACCAGTGCTTCGGCAGGCTTACTCTGCAAGAGCAGCGCGTTCGCGCGGATGACGGAAATCTCGGGGGCATGGGGTTCCGCCCCGTAGGCCTCCTCCAGTACGTTCCAGTTCCGTTCCCGATCGGCGCGGCTGCGGAGATCGGCCAGAAGCAAGTTACAAAGATCGGCGCGCGCGCTGGGAACTGTTGCCGCGAGTTGTCGGTAGATGGCGATGGCCTGCGTCGTCTTGCCAGTCCGGGCGTAGCACTCGGCTAGGCTCATCTGGACGCGGTAGGAACGTGGTTCCACCTTCAAAGCGGCGGTGAGGGTCTTGAGACGTTGGTCCAAATTGTTCGCCAAGGAAAAACAATCCGCCAAGCCAAGCAGTGCGTTGAGCTGTTGGGTCGGGAGGCGTTCCAAACCGCTCGTCGTGGCTTTTTGAAACAACGCCATCGCGGAGGGCCAGTTGCCTTCCGTCAATCGAATGCGGCCGACTAGATAATCCGACGCATATTTTGTGGCCGGCTCGGCGGCGAATCGCTCCGCAATTGTTGCCGCACTCGCGGCATCACCCAACTCGACCATGCGGTCCGCAATGTCGAGCAAACTGGAATCGAGTTTCGTAGAGGCTTTGCTTGCGGCGATGAGGGTTTTTTTGGCTTCTTCCTTGTCCCCGACTCGTAGCTGAATGTCTGCAAGCGTCATTTGCAATCGAACGTCATTGGGCGTAGCAATCAAGGCTTTGCTCAAGGCCTCGCGGGCCGTCGTGTAGTCCTTGTCCGCGTTCGCCAAGGCGACCAACGTGAGGACGACTTCGACGTTTTGGGATCCGGTCGGGATGTTGCGGTAGGCGTACTCGATATCGTCGCGGGCCAGTTTCGTCTTGCCGGTCTGGGCGCGATATTTGGCGCGTAACAATCGAGCCTGGACATCGTTCGGTTTGGCCCGAATCAAATCATTGACTACCGCATCCGCGTCTTGTTCCGAAGTCGGGGAGGCAATGTCGTTGCGGAGAATCAACGCCAAGTGGAGGTACGCTTCGGGCGTGGCTTTCCCGGTGGCAATGGCTTTGCGCCAACCGTCGGTCGCGTCCGAAAACTTCCGCTCGCGTTCATCACAGATGGCCGCGAGTTCAAACAATTCGGCGTCATCACCGGCTGTTTCGGGAGACGACAACAACGTGCTCAAATGGCCACGAGCCGCCGGGAACGACGCAATGGCCACGTAATGCCGGATCAACTTACGCCGCTGCTCCGTTCGGTTGGCTTCCAGTGCCAGCAACTTTTCATAGGTCTTGATGACATCAAAAATGCCGCTCGGCTTCGTTTTCGTGACTTCTTCGAGCGTATCGGCATATTCCGCAACCGCTTCGACATTGCGCGGCTGAAAGTTCAGGTAATTCTGGTAAAGACTTGCGGCTGTGCGCCAGTCTTGTTGCTTGAACGCGGACTGGGCGCGGACCAGAAGCACGTCCGAGTGCTGGCGGACTTGGAACTTGTGGAAAAAGTACAGCCCGACGCCGCCCAGAATGACGATCCCGAGTACCAACAACAGCCGGAAAACCTTCAGTTTTCGCCCGAGATTACGCTTCCGAGTCATAACGGTAGGATTTCCAGTGGTAATTCTCAATGGTCAGCAGTGTCCAAAACACGCAATGGGCATTGAAGCGATTGTGTCAATTCTACACAAGATACTAGCAGATGATTCCAACTGCGTGCCGGATCGCACAGTCTGAGCTAAGATGTCAACAACTTCTAACTGGGATTCAGTATGCCTCAGCCGAAAACCTCAAGCGCCGTCGTTCTCAGTTTTGACGTGGAAGAGCACCATCGCATTGAAGCGGCAGTGGGCTTGGAATCCGTTGACCATTTGAAAACAGAATACGCCCAACGGATGGAGAACACGACCCGCCGATTGCTGGATCAGCTTGCAAAGGCCGGTGTCAACGCGACGTTCTACATCGTGGGGCAAATTGCCGAAACCCACCCGAAACTCGTGCGCGATATTTCGGAAGCCGGACATGAAGTCGGAACGCACGGGTGGGACCATCAGCGTGTTCACCGCTTCACGCCCGAATCGTTCCGTAACGACATTCGACAAAGTAAAGAAGCACTGGAACAGGCCACTGGCCAACCTGTTTATGGTTACCGTGCCCCGACTTTTAGTGTCATGCGCCAGACGGCCTGGGCCGTGGACGTGCTTGCGGAAAGTGGCTTACTCTACGATTCGTCGATCTTCCCCGTGCGGCACGACCGCTACGGGGTGCCGGACGCACCACGGGTGCCGTTTATGGTTCAGGGTGAAGAGCGGGAGATTCTTGAACTGCCACCGTCAACGTTCCGATTCCTGGGCCAGAACCTTCCCGTTGCGGGCGGTGGCTACTTCCGGCTGTTCCCGCTCCAATTTATGGAAGCGGGAATCCGACAACTCGCCCGCAACGGCTCACCGCTTGCGATGCTTTACTTCCACCCGTGGGAATTTGATCCCGACCAGCCGAGATTACCACTCAAGCGGCTCGCCAAGTGGCGCACATATGTTGGGATCACCAAAAGCGCTGATCGCTTGGAGCGCTTACTGAAGCGATACCAATCCCGATTCCGTCGTGCCATCGACGTTGTCAACCAACTCGAACCCCAACGTGACGAGCTACCGCGATACGCCTTGGCCGAAAAAGTTCCGGTGGCATGAAGCGTCAATTAACGCTTCGTTATTTCCCGGTCTGACCTTCAATGCTGCGGCGCCGTCTCCAAGCCATTCCGCCAATCATCATCACGCCGATCAACCCGGACACGATGGTCGTCGGTTCGGGTACGACTTGGGGATTGATGACGGGACAAGTATGCGGCACAACTTGCGGTTGCACGACGATCGGTGGCGGCGGAACGAACGGCGGCGGCGGCACCGGCGGTATGGTCGGTAGCGGATCAAGTGGTTGAATCAGGACGGGTGGTTGAATCGTGGGAACGACGATCACCGGATCCGGATTGGGTGGCTGAGTGATGGTCACGGGTGTCGGCGAACCCAGTGGTATCGGTGGAAAAAACGCGAACCCGTCCAAAGTGGTCATCGTGAAAGCCACCGTGCCCGCCGCGACGGTCGGTAGCCATTTTCGTGCGTTCCATGTCATGTTGCTTCCCCTACCAGTGTTACCAGTCCCCCGACTGTTCACATCTTCCATCGGTTCCCAGAACGCCCAAACTGCACCTAAATTCCGCAGAGGCACAAAGTTGTGCGGCTTCTCCGGGTTAGTTGGATTAACACGAATATCTGAGCCAAGGGCATTGTCGGTGTTCTGGGAACCATCGCGCTAACAGGTCTAACCAGTCGGTACCCCCGAAGATTTCATCGCCGGGAATTCGATGCCGGTTCGCGCGGCTGTGTGAGGCGTCCGAAGGAAGAGGTAGAGACAGGGTTCGCCATGAGACGGAACCGACTCGTTGTTGTGTGGCAACAAGGTCGGCAAGGAAGACACCGGGAATTTACGGCGGCATATTGTCACGGAGGACAGACCCATGCGCGGCATTCGCACCGCTGGGACGGGCGTTGGTATTGTGGTTTTTGCACTCAGTAGCGTGGCACAAGAACCAACCCGTTCCGCATCATCTGGCACGCCATCCGCTCCCGTTGCACGGATCGCAAGAATCCGTCCGATCGAACAAGCCTCCTCCAGTGTGATTTCTCGCGCCCAGACCTCGGACGGCAAAACGGGAACGCCAAACCCGATGATTCCGCCCGGTGGCATACCACTGGGTGGCATACCACCGGGTGGAATGCCACCAGTAGGCGGTGCGCCGTTGAGCACGCCACGGCAATACCCCAACCCCACAGTGACGGCGGAAACCCAGAACGCCGCGCCGCCAACCTATATGCCGTCACCGGCTCCGGCGGCCACGTTCACCTATCCGGCCCAGCCACAAACCTACGGCCTACCGCAAACTTACGGTCAGCCGCAAACCTACGGCCAGCCGCAAACCTACGGACAACCCTACACTGTTGGCGGACCGATCCCCATCGGTGAACCGATCATCCTGAACGGTCCCATTCCCGTTGGTCCGTCCCAGATGATCGGTGGCCCGGTCAATGTTGCACCCGCTGTGCCGTCGGTACTGCCATTTGCCCCACGTTTGCTCGGCAATCGCCCGTTGTTGGGCGGAATAGCCCCACAGCTTGACGCACCGCTTTACGCCGGTGCCGTCGGCCCCTCGGCCTTACTCGCGGGTCCATCCCGGTGGGATTTCAACGCGGACTTTTTGCTCTGGTTCATCCGCTCGCCGTATGTGCCCGCACTGATTACCACCAGCAGCCCGCAGTTCAACGGGATCATCGGACAGGGTGATACTCGAATCATTCTGGGCAACGAACCGCTGACCACGACCGTCCACAGCGGTGGCCGTTTCGGTACGACGTATTGGCTGACGGAAGATCACCGCTGGGGTGTTGACGGGAGTCTGTTCTTCCTAGGTCGCAACGGCAAGAACTTCGAGACCAACACCAACCAGAACGCATTGCTCGCGCGACCGTTCTTCAACTTAAACCAAGGCGTGCCGTTCTCGGAACTGGTCGCAGCCCCAGGTCTGGCAACCGGGTCGATCGCTGTCGTGAATGAAACGCAAATGTGGGGCGCCGATGTCAATTTGCGGCGGGCATTCTTGTGCGGGCCGTGTTCCAAACTTGACCTGTTTGGCGGGTTCCGATTCTTGAGTCTGACAGACGGCTTGAGCATCACCGAGTCGTTTGCTCGCACGCCGGATTCGCAAACGTCCATCGGGGCACCGAACGCTTTATTCGGTACGGTCACCGATCAATACCGCACGACGAACCACTTTTATGGTGCCCAACTCGGAGCGGTCGGCGAGATTCGTCGCGGTCGTTGGTACCTGGAAGGGCGTGCCTCCGTGGCGCTCGGAACTGTCTTCCAATTAGCGGAAGTCAATGGAGCACAGATCATCCAGACGACGGCAGGTCAAACCGTGAACTCGGGCGGACTGCTCGCAGTACCGGGTGCGAACATTGGGTCATTCAGCCAACACGTCTTCGGGGTTGTCCCGGAAGCCGGATTCAAAGTGGGCTACAACTTGACGCAAAATCTACGGTTAGCCGTCGGGTATAACTTGCTGTATCTCAACAGCGCCATCCGCCCCGGTGACCAAATTGATAGCAATTTGGACGTGACAAAGATTCCAAATTTCCCGCTTCCCGGAAGTGTCCCCGTTCTGAATACCCTACACCCAACACTACCGTTGCGGACAACGGGCGTGTTCGCCCAGGGGATCAACTTTACGCTGCAATATCGGTGGTAGGACTATTTACCAAGTCGAGGGATCGGGGTATTGATGTCGGGGAAGTCCAACGTGTATCGGGTCGAAAGTTCGGCCCGAACCCTCGGCGGCGACGAGGAAATCTCTGAGCTTGCTTTCTCGCTACCTGCGACTCCTCCGGAGTCGAGGAAACTGTATCAGGATCCCTGGGTGCGCGAAGCGCGACCTAGGGCTAATGGCTGAAATCCCTTCGGGATAAAAGCAAGTCATGCATCCTGAAGGGATGCGAGCGATTAGCCTGGGGTTGAGCGCAGCGACACCCCAGGCACCCTCCGCACAGCACCGAAACTGGATGATCCAAAAACCCATCAAGCCCAACTTCCGATCAGCCTACCCGCCTCTGTTGTCTTGTATTCAAGCAACACAATATCACGAATTGACAAGCCCGTAGAGTCGTGGCCCGAAGATGATGACGCCGATCAACACGGCTGTTGCGCTGGCAATTAGCACGGCACTGGCGGCGATGTCCAGGCACGGGTAGACCCGGTCACGGGTCGGTTGGTCGAAGCCGCGAAAGAGCAGTTCAATGGAGCTATTGATGAGTTCGGTAGTGAAGACGAAGCCGATACAACCGATGATGAAGCACCATTCCACGACGGGACACTTCAAAACAATCAACGCGGCGATGGCGAGAACGGCAAAGAACAAATGGACGCAGAAGCTCGATTGCCCCTGAACGCCGACGCGAAGCCCTTGAAACGCAACGGAAAACTTGTTCCGCCAATGTCGGCGGTCGCGTTCGGTTCCATCGTTAATGGGAGTTGGCATCGCGGTTGGCCGGATTGAGGTTGGCCGGATTGAGGTTACCGTTGTTGACCGAAGACGGGGCTGCCTGCCAATCGCCCGGTACTCAAACCCGCCAGGTTCGGGACGACCGCGAACTGGAAGCCCAAATTGTTCTGCAAGGCGTTGTAAGAGAAGCCGAGCAGGACGGTCAAGTCCGCTCCTGTTCGGGCGAAACTGACTTGGTTTGACAAGGCTTGATTCAGGCCGAAGTCATACGTCGAAATGATGTTCACCGAATACTTGGTGCTGAGGTTGTACGTGATGACCCCCGTTACCGCGCGGCTCTGGACCGGGTCCGTGTGCCGGTAGCTCAGGAAGAAGTTGGTCCCGTCCGGGCGGCTAAAGTTCATTCCGACGTTGAAGTACTTGGTCCCGTTCGTAATCGGGTCGTAAGAGCCAGCGGAGATTAGCGAGGTTCGATCGCCAAGATGCCAGAGAAAGTTGTAGTCCAGGAACGCGACCGATTGCCCGTAGTTGTCACGCTTGTGATCGGGGAACACGGACATCGACAGGTCCAGCGCCATCCAATCGACGGTGTGCTGTGCGCCGGGAAATCCGCGTTTGGTTTGCAGCCGTTGGTTGACACCGAGTTGCAGCACCTGAACGCTGTCCAGCGTGTCCACACGGTTGTCCACGAGGCGACGAATCGCATACTGTTGCGGGTCGTACAGCGGCGAGATACTGAGGGCTTGCCCGGCCGGGCCGGTAATCAGGCCCGCTTGCCGTGGTCGGCTCGTGCGGTAAGTTTGGTCCGTCACGTCGTCGTTTAAGCGGTCGAGTTGTGGCAACTGGTAGTACGGCGTGTCCGAGTAAGCGGCAAAGTAGTTCGCGCGCAAATTCACCTTGTGGTTCAGCCCGTTGACATTGAACAACTCACTAGCGGCGTCTTGATACAACCGCGAAAACGTCATCGACGCCTCGGTACCGCCACCGCCGTAGAATCGTCCTCGGCCTTGTCCGGTCGGGTCTTGGACCGGCCCCGGCGCGTCGAACGGCATGTTGCCCCCGGACCCCGCTTGGTGGCGTGTGAACTCACCGTTGTAGTTGTTCAAGTCTTGCGTGTAATACGTCAAATCCATCACGCCATACGGCGTAATCCGAACTGGTCCCAGGTCGATCGGGAGTTCCAGTCGCTGGTTCCAGTCGAACCGCCCCGTGTCCATTTTGCGTTCCGTGACAACCACGGGTAACGGGTTCACGGTCGTGGGGCGGAACTCGGCGTACCCGGCACTGGCACGGGTGCTGTACGTGAAAAGGTCGAAGAACGATTGCCCGATCAAGTGCCCGTCGGCTCGCGGGAGCCAGTTCGTTTCTGTGACCCACGGGCGACTCAGGTTTTGTTCCAGCAAGATCGACCCGCCAAGGTTGCCCGCCGCGCCGGAGAGATGAACGAAGCTCTCCTGGTTGGGCTGGAGGTCGTATTCTTGCTTGAAGAACATTTCCAGATAGTTCTTATCCGAGATGTACTCGACCTGAGCCAGTACCCGAAGGTAGGTCGTGCCGTTTTCGTAGAGTTCCTGGTTGTGACGCCATTGCACCCGACCGCGATAGTCGGGTGGAATCGGCTCGGCACCCCGGTCGCCGCCCAGAACGTCTGTGAGTCGTGTCGGATCCACCACGTCATTTTTTCGCTTGTCTTTCAAGCCGTAGATGCGAAACAGTCCGGAGTACGGTTGGTAGTAAGGGGAATTCGCCCGATTCGCCAAGTCCGTGGACCGTTCCGCCAGACCGAACAGATCGACGCCTTGGTAGTCGTACTCGGTACCCAATCCCACGCCGCGCAAGTTCAAATAGTCCGTGTACAGTTGCCAACGGTGACCCGCTGGACCGCGTAAGGCCAGCAATTTGAACAGATCCCACGTCGCGTAAGTTTGAAAGCCCAGGATCGTGTCGTTCCCGAAGCCTAATCCGGCGAGCGGGCCGAACGGCTCCGCGATGTCCGTCTTGGTTTTGGGCAAGTAGAAGATCGGCGTGTCGTAAATCCGGGGTTTGACGTTCACACTGGTCAGAATCTGCTCGTAGCCGATGTCCGGTTCGCCGGTCAGCAAGTTACGGTACGGCACGCTAAAGATGTTCCGTCTCGCCCGGCGTTCTCGGGTGAACGTTGATTCGGTTGCCGTGTATTTTAACCCAGGGTCCGACGGCCGTTTACTGGCGGAGACTTCCGACTCGAAGACTTTGAATTCGTTCGGCCCGAGCTGCCAAAGCTCCTTGCCTCTCATGTGAATCGGGTCGGGTAGGCCGGTGATTTTCAGTTCGAGATCACCGCACATCGCAATCGCGCGGCTCTTGCTTACGTCGTAATAAATCGAGTTGGCCCGCATCGTCTGTTCCACGTTCCGGGCGCCACTGGGGTCAATCGAGATCGTTCGGATCACGACGTTACCCGTTAGATACATTTCGACTTCCGTTTTCTCGTTGCTTTCGATCGGGGTGTTCAGTTCGCCCGTGACTTTCTTGCCCTTGGGATCTTTGATCCAGGCCACAACGTTATCAGTTGCAAATTCGTACTCTTGCGGCTTCCCGTCGTCGCCGACCGTAATCACTTTCACGATCACGCCACCCGTGTACAGCAACCGCTGCACGTTCTTGTCGTCACTCGGTAACAATTTCCAGTTCGGGAGTTTGCTATATCGCGGCGCGAAATCAATCTTTTGCTTCGTCGTAAGTGGCATGTTCACACGCTGCCCTTCGGGCAACAACGGGGCCGTGCTGGCCTCCGGTTTCTGCAACGAGGGACTGATCGGTGGTTCGCGGAATTGATCCTCATCCGGCGGCTGAGCCGCGTTCACGTTCGGTGATCGCTGAAACGAAGTCACAGTCGAATCGCCGACGGGCTTGCGCTCGCTCTTGGCAGGGTCGTACAACGGAAAAGCGGATTCCGTGTTCGCTGGCATCGAAGGAACGACACCGCTCGGGACCGATGGTCCAATTGGTGGGTCGGCGGCACCGATTTGATGCACCCCGCTTGCACAAAGTGCAACCGTTAGCAACCCGCTCCAGATGATCGAGGCGCGACCAGCCACGGCACCTCCGAAAACGCTTATACCAACGGCAACCGTGTCGCCGCAGGCAGTAACTTCCCCACACTCGTCCATTCACGAGGGGCGAACTATAGGCGACTGGCGAAACGTGTCAAGGTGATGTGAATCGGCAGGCGTGTGCCGTGTCTGGCAAATTTTTACGACAAGTGATACCTCTTGGTTTTCGGCCCTGAAAGGACGTTTTGTCAGCCCAGGGCCATGCCCTGGGAACTGTTGTTTAAGAAGCAAACGAATCGCGGACGATCACAATTCGTGGAAGGGTGTCGATGATGTAAGTGGCTTTCCGGTCAACCGCTTTCCCATTTTTTGGCTGCATTTTGATTTGAACCACCCACTTGACCTGTCGCCCGTCGATCACGCCGGTGTCGTTCATCTTGAATTCCAGGAGTCGGTTGCCCGAACTCCAGTCCGATTCGTTCATGAGGATCGAGGGGTTTTGACTCTCCAGTTCCGCGCCGGTCTTGCCGTCTTTCCAGGCTGTTAGCGCAGTTTTCAGGGCTTGCCCTGCTTCTTGGGGGTCAACATTTTTGGCCATTTCAGGACCACACCCCGTTAGAAATATCATGCCTAGAATCAGAATCGAATAGTAGAGCTTCATGGTTATGCTTTCATTGAGAATGATGTTACGAATCGTGACGAAGCAGGAATCACCCCTAGCGACGCGAGTCGCTGGGCACACGGCACGGGGGGTGATTCCTGCGAGTGGTGATCGGTTGATCCAGACTTATTCGAGCGTGAAAACTTCTCCGCCAGAACGGGTGCCTAACGCTCGCCATGTGACAATGTTGATCGAATCCGCAATGAACCGGACTGACCCGTCGCATAACGCAACGTTAACACCACCCGTGTGATAGCTGTTGGCATTCACCGAGAATCGCAAGTTGCCCGGAAACCCACAGTTGCGCGAGTTTGGCAGACCGACATGGGTATAGGCCATCCCGTTCGCATTGTCATTGATCCAGACATTTCCGCCCGACAGCCATTGGTAACTGAGGTTCGTGGGATCAATGCTCATACAAAGCGAAACAGCTTGGTCGGCAGTCGTAGGCAACCCGGCTGCCGTCGCGTTCAACCAGTCCGGCTTGCTGTATTGCGCGTTGTTAAAATCACCCTTCGCCAACTCCGCGAACGCCACGGTATTGCTCGTGCCGTCTTGAATCCCCGTGACAGAGATTCCCTTCGCTTCCCGAAGCGCAAAAACACCATTGGCGATCGACGAATTTTGGAAAAACAACGGCTCCGTCCCGTAGTTCGCAAAGTAGTTGTTACCGCCCAGTCCTGCCGGGGGAACACCAATGATGTCGGCGGGGCAAATGAGCGTGGTGATTGTTGTTCCTTTCGGGCCGTCGTTCAAAACGTTTGACGCCGCAACCGTGATGTTCATCTGCCCGTACAGGTTGTCTTGTTCGATGTACGGCAGAAGTTGCGCGGTCACAGTGAACCCGAGTGTGTTCGATCCCGGTGGAAAGGTGTTGTACGAACTGTGATAGTTGTGAACGGCAATGCCAAGTTGCTTGAGGTTGTTGCTACACTTCGCCCGCGCTGCGGCGGCACGGACTTTCTGGACCGCAGGGAGAAGTAGCCCGATCAAAATCGCAATGATGGCGATGACGACCAAGAGTTCAATCAACGTAAAGGCAGCATGAAGGCGTTTCATTGGTATCCCAAGTCAGAAAAATGGATGAAGAGTCACAATAGAATTCGGCGTATCAAAAAATGATTAATCGGGGCACACAACAGCATGAACGGAACGATAAACTCGCCCATCACGGTTATGTAGCATCACGTGGTGTAGCCTCGACAGGTTTGCACCAGTCGAAAGCCGCATTCGGAATAATAAGTATTAGTTGTGGCGTGGCGGACGAAACAGAGAGTTGCCGTGATTGATCGGTGCCTGTGCCAACGCAGGGGCGAAAACGCCACCTGTGCTGAGTGGCGGTCGATAGTCCAACGTGTTGGAATTCACAATCGGTTCGGGCGGGGCATGACTCGTGATCGGTGTCGTAATCGGGAGGTTGTGATGGCCAGGCGACGATTGACAATTCGGCCCGTGACAGGGTGGAAATGGTACGGGTGCGGTCGGCTCACGCTGGGCATTTAGAGGTGGGAATGACGGCTGATTTTTTGCGATGTGAACGTAGTCGCCGCACTCAGCCGCTGCGTTCCCGGACCAATAGATGAACAGCGCGGTGACCGCGAATACGGCACCAACGCTTCGGAAACTCAGAACTTGGGAGGGTATTTTCATGTCTGTTCAATGATGAATTTAATCACACCTCTAACCGCTGTCAACGATATTCCGACCCGATTGCAGCAAGTTTTCGCACAGTGCCGAAGGTGGTTCAACAGATTCCGCCGGGGTCACTGTAAATGTTCACTTCGAGTTTGGGGGCAGTTCCGCGTGGCTGATTTCTTGCTTCTGGTCTATTGTCTGCTACGATCTAACAGTGTTTTCACTGATTACTTGGCTAGCTGCCGTTACGATCAGCACCCGGAGACCCCGAATGCCGCTGTCTCGTTGTTTAGTGTGTCT
>JAYSXU010000293.1:0-4908 GCA_043716965.1 Fimbriiglobus sp. | reverse complement strand
CAGATGTGATTGCCAGCAGCCCCGCCATACGCGCGAAACAAACGGCGGACGCACTGGGATCATTGCTGCCAACGGGGAGCGAAGTGACCGTCACGGACAAGCTCGCAGTCGATCAACTTCGCCCACGCAAGCTCTCGAAAGAGGTTGTGGAGTACGACGCCGACACGGTTATTCTCGTCGGTCACATGCCAGATTTAGGCATCTATGCGGCGTGGTTGTTGGGTGCGGGAGAAAACATTATGCGATTTGAAAAAGCCGGTGCCGCCTGCTTCCGAGTGGACGGAAAGGACATTCAAGAAGGGTCCGGGGTGCTGGAGTGGTTCATCACACCGGAGTGGTACATGTCTGATGCTACTTCGAGCTAGCCACCCATTTCCGCCACCCTTGCTCCACGTCCGGCATTTTCCACTCGACTGCGGCGAACGCGGTCTCAATCGTGGGGGAATCGTTCCCCTCGGCTGGCTTGAACGCACTCAGAATCGAAGCGAACTTATCCGCACCTGGCCCATAGACCAGATACTCTGCAAAACTCGTTGTGACGGTGTCCAGGTCGGGCGTGTCAGTATCGCTCCAGAGGTATTTGAGTTGCAACGCCGTGCCGCTGGTTTTGGAGTTGAGCGACCGGATTTTGGCTTTGTGGGCCGCCAACTTGGCCGTGTTTCCTTCCGCCCGCAAATAGACCGCATTGCCGAAGCCCGTCTCCAACCACGTCGGCAACCCGGCATAGGCGGTGGTGGTGCCGGCTTTGTTGTTTAACAGCGCAGCGGCGACGAGTTTGGCGGCTTCTGCGGTCACCGTGGCTTCGGTCGGCTTGCCACTGCTGCCTGCGAGGAGAGTCATGCTAGGGGTGTCGCCACGAAGTTGAAAGTCGTGGGTTTCTTTCGGCTTCATCGACCGCTTTTGGGCAACGAGTGCGAAGGTTTTGTAAAGCTTCGGGTCGGTGAAAATCATCACCGTGAGTTTGCCGGTGTACGGGGGGTCTGTGGCATCGTACTTCAAAGCTTTAAGGGCACTGGCGTAGGTCTTTTGCAAGTTCGTGGCCAGCGTTTGCACCTTCTCATCTGGGTAGGGTGCGAACACTAACAGGCTCTCCGATTCCCCAGTGCCCATCGTCAATTTTGCCGACTTCAGGTTCGCTTTCGCCAATTCTTTTTGTTGCTTCACCGCATCGGATTGCTCATCTGTAAACGCCGAAAGTGGCCCAACAAACAGGGTAGCCAGGACAAGCAGAGTCAGACGTTGAGCGAACATGCGAACCTCGCACAGGGTACAATTTGATTGGCAGCTCGTGTCGCAACCATCATAGTAATGGAGCAACGCGATGCTGCCTTGGTTCCCAGAACGCACAGGACGATGTTATGTTTGCGATTCGGTGCCTGTTCACTTTTTCGATCATCACAGTACTCGCAACGCTTGGTGTTCACACCGCTGATCCTCCCGGTACGGAACCGAAGGGTACGGCTCCGAAAGGAAAGCCGAATCGGTTGGCCCAGGAAGTTAGCCCGTACCTGCTGCAACACGCCCACAACCCCGTGGACTGGTATCCGTGGGGCGCGGACGCCTTTGCCAAAGCGAAGAAAGAGAACAAGTTGGTGTTCCTGTCCATCGGCTACAGTGCCTGCCACTGGTGCCACGTGATGGAGCGCGAATCGTTCTCCAACCCCGCCATCGCGGATCTACTCAATAAACATTTCGTCTGTGTCAAAGTCGATCGGGAAGAACGGCCCGACGTGGACGAAGTTTACATGACCGCGTTGCAATCGCTGAACCAAAGCGGGGGCTGGCCACTGTCGATGTTTCTGACCGCTGAAGCCAAGCCGATCTTCGGCGGAACCTATTGGCCGCCGGAAGATCGGGACATTGACGGCGAGAAAGCACCGGGGTTCAAGACCGTGCTGAAGCGGGTCATGGAATTGTTGGAGAAAGACCGCGACGGCATCATGAAGCAAGCCGATAAAGTTGCGGAGATCACGACCGAATCAATGGAACGCAACACGCGGGCTATCCCGATCATCAAACTCGATCGGGAAATCGTGACATCGGCGGCGGACGCTTACGAGTTCGACCCGGAGCAGGGCGGGTTTGGCATGAAGCTGCGTGGGTTTCGTGGGACAAAGTTTCCGCGTGCTTCCGCGCTCCTGTTTCTCTTGCATCAATCGACGAAGCCGGGCCAAGAGGCATTGGCAAAATCGGTCAAGCTCACGCTCGAAAAAATGGCGATGGGCGGCATCTACGATCAACTCGGAGGCGGGTTTCATCGCTACTCCACGGAGCGCACCTGGACCGTACCGCACTTCGAGAAAATGCTGTACGACAACGCCCAACTCCTGGAACTCTACTCAGAAGCACGACGGATCACCGGGGACAAAGTCTACGACCCGATCATTACCGGGACGGCCAACTTCGTGGCCCACGAATTGACCTCACCCGACGGCGTGTTTTACTCCGCACTTGATGCGGACAGCGAAGGCAAAGAAGGCACGTTCTACATTTGGACCGCGAAGCAACTTGAAGAAGTCCTCGGCGACACTGCTGATGCGAAAAAACTGAAAGCACAACTCAGCTTTGATGCGAAACCGAACTTCGAGGAGAAGTTCTACATCCCCCGCTTGCAGAACCCGTTGAGTCCCGATTCACCAGAAATCACAGCGTTGAAGACGAAGCTGTTCGATGTCAGAGCCAAGCGTGAACGGCCATTTCTGGACACAAAAATCCTGACAGGGTGGAACGGCCAAATGATCGCGGGGTACGCCAAAGCCGGGGAGGTGTTGAAGGAACCGAAGTACATCCAGGCCGCCGAGAAAGCCGCAGGCTTTCTGCTAAGTACGATGCGGACCAAGGACGGCCGATTGCTGCGAATCTATGCCGCGAAATCGGGTGAGAAACCGCAGCCACGCGGCCCGGCGTTTCTAGACGATTACGCCTTCTTAGTTCACGGCTTGTTGAACCTTCACGATGCGACAAAAAACGAGCGGTGGCTGACCGAAGCGAAAGCAATCACGGATCAAATGCTGAAATGGCACGGCGACCCAGACCGGGGTGGGTTTTACATCACGGCCAACGATGCGGAGAAACTGTTCGCACGTGGCAAGGACTATTACGACAGCGCCCAGCCGTCCGGCAACGGCGTGGCCGCACGGAATTTGGTGCGGTTGTTTGAAAAAACCAAGGACGAGAAGTACCGAACCAGTGCCGAAAAAACGATCAAACTGTTCGCGGTGGTGTTGAAGACCAGCCCCACGGCGGCGCCAGTCACAGCCGATGCGCTCGACCGCTGGATCGACTTAACCCACGCGCCGACCAAACCGTGATGAATTGCTAAACTGCCACACATGCTTTCTGAACCGCCACCGCCCGGACGACATCGCACTGGTCCCGGCGACGCCGATCTGGTGAAACTAGTCCACGCCGTTGTTGCCGCCAAGGAACCGCAGGTCGTCCATCTGGCGATTGTGGCCTTGGCGAATGCGGCCCGTAGTGCGAACCGCACGTCTGGCGTCTTCAACGACTTGGTCATGTCCGGCCCCGGCGGCGCCCGGCTGGCGTTGGAATTTCTGTCACGACTACCCGACCCGCTTTCCATCAACTTGGTCGTCGCTGTCGTCCCGGTATTGAAATCGAAGGAACCTGCGAACCTGTTACGGTTGCACGTCACGGGCAGTTTGCTGAGTAGCGTTCCGGACGACCCCCAAGCGGTCACGCCGATCGTGCGCGCGTTGACAGATGGCTTGTCGAAATCCAAGGCGTTGGAGCGAATGCTGCAACTGCAAAGTCGAGTCGCAAAGTGTCAGACTTTAGACGCGATGATCGAAGCCGCCGAGGCCCGATCGCGGTTGCGGTGCCCGAGGTGTCCGGCACGGCTCACGCGGTTCCAGTTCATTCCGCACCTGTGGGCCAAACACCGGATGGTGTACGAACACGGCCACGCCATCGAACCTCGCGCGCTGTTGGACGCACTGGTAACCGATGCCGCAACAGGTAGCGACGTTGCGCTTGTCGATTACACGTATTTCCTGTCGAAGCAGTATTACCCGGACGTTCCCACGCGGCAGGTTTTTCAAGCCCTGGCGTCACGCAGTTCCCCGGACCCGACGCAAATCGACCAACTTCTTGATGCGGCGACGAAGGATCATGCCGGATTGTGTCCCGTGTGTCTGACAGCGGTTCCAGACCCCATACCACTGCTGGCCCCCGAAGCCGCGCTGGCAAACGGCCGGCTGAGTGCGGAGGGGTACGGTGTTGAAGTGCGTGACATGGCCCGTGGACAAATCGCAACCGTGACGCGGCCCAATGTCGAACCCGACGACGACATCGAATTCGGCCCGCGCCGTCCGCCACGTTTGGTTGGCGTCTTATCAGCACTACCGATCGTTCTCATTGCAATGGTCGCAGTTTTTCTTGTCCCCAAGCGCGTCGTATCGCCCCTACTGGTCGGCACAGTTCTTGGTGGGGCAGCGTGGCTGATCTACTTCGTCGGGCGTTACCTTTCCAAACCGTTACCGGACCGCTCCGAACGGGCGTTGGCCTTGGCGTGGTCGTCACTCACCACGGGCGTCGGTCGATCGAATGCGGCGATCCGGTTTCTCACACGATTAAGCCGGGTCAGCATCGGTCAGGGTAACGCAGTCGAACGATCCCCGGCGGTTTACGAACTGGTCGAACACGCGGCGGTGCTGGCGGACAAAGGGCCGACGCAGATGCAACTCTTTGCGGCCGCGCGGGTGTTGCAAGTTTTTGACGGCGGGGAGATGGGGCGAGAACGGGTCGTTGGGTTGGCAAACCTGTTCGAGCCGTTTTTGCGTGGGGAATTTCCACCCGTTTTTGCCGAAGCTGCCGCCGAGATTGCGTTGACCTGCGGCAGAATGAAGCCCGGCGAACCGCAACGCCTCGGTATCTTGCTCATCGGTC
>JAYSXU010000292.1:0-4910 GCA_043716965.1 Fimbriiglobus sp. | reverse complement strand
ACGTCCGCGCCGATGCCCGCCGAACCGGCGTGTTTCGTAGCCTCTACGACCACTTGCAAACTGCCGCCACGCTCGACCCCACCGTGATCGGCCTGCGGTTGTACGTCGAACACGACAACGAGCGGGCGCTGAAAACCTACCAATCCCTGGGCATGGAACTCGAACCCTACAAACTGATGGGTCGTTACCCGCTACCAGGCAAGTCAAACGCGATCGGGTGAACAGACTTTCCCGGCGAACCGGCGACGTCAGTCGCCTGGGTGGTCTGCCGCCCAACTGAGGAAGTCCACCCGGCAGCTTACGCAGCCGGTTCGCCGGGAAAATCCAAATGCTTGCCCGGTTGGATTTCGCCCCTTATAGTCCATTCAGCTTGTGTCTGTGTCGTCTGCCAACAAGAAGTGAGATTGCCTGTGCCGATTCAGATGGAACTTCGACGCATCATCATCAGTGAGATCGACGAACAGCAAGTGATCGTGCTGCGCGAGGTCGAAGGCGACCGCAGTTTCCCGATCGTGATCGGGTTGTTTGAAGCGACCAGTATCGACCGGCGTGTCAAAGGGATGCAAGCCCCGCGACCGCTAACCCATGACCTGATTCACAGCATCGTGGACGAACTCGGCGGGGAGATTCAGGACATCATCATTAGTGAACTGAAAGAACACACCTACTACGCCAAGCTCCGCATCCGCCACGACGCGGAGTTGCGGGAAATCGACTGCCGCCCCAGCGACGCCATCGCCGTGGCCGTCACCGCCAAAGTCCCCATCTACGTCAACGAAGAAGTCCTCGGCGACGCGATCGACGATTGAAAAGTTCGGTTACGGACCACCTCGACTCGGGTCGGCTAGCAACGCCTCCGCGACTTCGGCCCAGCGGTCGAAGGGGTGGAAGGGTTCGCCCATGAGGCGGAGTTCGTTGGCACAATCGTGGCGGGCGAAGCGGCGTTCGGGCGGGACGAGGAGGGCGGCGGGGACGTCGGTGAAGCCGTCACCGGCGAAGGCGACGATGCTGGTTCGTGTTAGGGCGTGCTTCACGACGGCGGACTTGTTGATGCCGGTGGTCGGGGAAAAGAACGGCGAATCGGTCGGCAACTCCATCTTCAACCCGTGCCCGTTGCCGACCCAGTGGCCGCGACTGGCGTGAACCGGCAGGCTCACGCCGGCGGCGGTCAGCAACTTCTCGATGTACCACGCACACCCCGCCGACGCGACCACGACTTCCCAGCCGTGGGACGCCAACAACGGCAACAACTCCGGCAAGCGCGGTTCCAGTTCCATCTGCCGAATCAGTTCCAGCACCCGTTCTTCCGACGTCGGAATGGTGCCGAAGTAAGCGGCCAAGCACTCGAAGTGCGTCATCTGCCCGGTACGGTACTCGTGGTAAAAGTCCGGCGTGCCCGGCGGCATCAGTTGATCGCGCACCAGTTGGTAGAAGTCTTGGCGTGCCAGGGTGCCGTCGAAATCAGTCACGAGAATCGCGTGCGGCATGTTGGGTTTGCAACCAGTGTGAAAATACGCTCAACCCATTGTGATAAATACAATCGGGGTGAAGTTCCAGGTATACCGCATGCGGTTCAAACTGAGTTCCGACGAGCCGTGGGGGTCAACCCCACTGCTCGTCGAGGCCGGAACTCAATTCGACCCGTGATGGGATGTCGAGGACGGGCAACTGCTCGCCGCAGTGCGGACTCATCTCAGTGCATCATCCGTACCAGTGGAAGCCGGTCCTCCAAATCATGCTGAACTTCGCTAGTCGGTGGCGGATCAGACTTGTTTTTACACCAACCGGCACGATTGTCGGTCACCAAAATCGGGGAACCGTGTCCGTTTGGTTGCGGAGAAACGGGTTTCGCGGTCGATTCTAAATACACTGATCGTTGGCAAGTAGACGCTTGCGACGCCGTTGTTTCGGAGATTGATGACCATGCCAACTGACATTTTGACCCTCGCCAAACAACGGGTTGTGATTCTCGACGGCGGCATGGGGACGAGCCTGCACAAGTACAAGCCGAAGGACACGGACTGGGGGTTCGGGCCGGACGGCAAGTCGTTGCTGAATCTTTCAGATGCGCTGGTTTACACGCACCCGGAGTGGATTGAGGAGATTCACGACGGGTTCTTCGCGGCGGGTTGTGATGCGATCGAGACGAACACGTTCAACGCCAGCAAGATCGGCTTGGGTGAATTTAGCTTGACGGCGCAGCTCGAAGAGATCAACCGCTTCAATATTCAAATTGCGAAGAAGTCTGCCGCTAAGTTTGCGACCACGGCGCGCCCCCGGTTCGTCATCGGCTCGGTCGGGCCGGGCACGAAGATGCCGTCGATCATTGACCCGGCGATTTACATCGACTTCGACACGATGGCCGAAGCGTACCGACCGCAATTGCGGGTGATGATCGAAGAGCGGGTCGATGCGATTCTGATTGAGACTTGCTTCGACATCTTGGAAGCCAAGTGCGTGGCGATCACGGCCATTGAAGAGATGAAACGCGCCGGGGTTCGCATCCCGCTCATGGTGCAACTGACGATCATCGACGCCAACCAAAAGATGCTCCCCGGCACCGACATCCCGACCGCGTTGGTCACCCTGGAACCGATTGATGAAATCGATGTCATCGGCATGAACTGCGGGGTGGGGCCGGACTTGATGCTCGACGCGATCAAGCACCTGAGCAAGCACTCCAAGAAGATGATTAGCGTGCTACCCAACGCCGGTTTGCCGGAGAACCGCCACGGCGAAACCTACTTCCCGCTCGAACCCGCCGGGCTGTCCGAGTGGTTGGATCGGTTCGTTCACGAATTTGGCGTGAACATCATCGGTGGCTGTTGTGGCACGACCAACGTTCACCTCAAGTCCGTGTGCGATCGCATTCACGGCCGCAAGCCAAATCATCGGAACCCTGCTTACCTACCGATGGTTTCAAGCTTGCACGCCGCACAGGAAGTGAACGTCGATCAACGCCCCTTACTTGTGGGGGAGCGGACCAACACCAACGGCTCGCGGAAGTTTAAGCAACTGCTTGAAAAAGAAGATTGGCACGGCCTGACCGAGATGGCGCAGGAGCAAGAACGCGAAGGCGTTCACCTGTTGGACGTGTGCGTCGATTACGTCGGGCGGGACGGCGTGCGCGACATGAAGGAAGTCATCAAGCGGTACAACGCCGTGCTGACCAAGCCGATGATGTTGGATAGCACCGAAACGCTGGTGATCGAAGCGGCACTCAAGCTCTGTTCCGGGAAGACGATCCTCAACAGCATCAACCTTGAAGACGGCCGCAAGACGCTCGACCCGAAGGCGAAGTTGGCGAAGAAATATGGTGCCGGTCTGGTCGCGCTCACGATCGACGAAGTCGGCCAAGCCGACACCGCCGAGTGGAAGCTGAAAGTCGCGCAGCGCATTTACGACATCGTGGTGAACGAGTACAAGATTCCGCCGTCCGACCTGATGTTCGACCCGCTCGTGTTCCCCGTTTCGACCGGCCAGGAGCAAACCCGCAAGAGCGCCATCGCCACGTTCGACGCGATCAAGCTCATCAAGGAAACGCTGCCGGGGTGCCTCACGCACGTCGGGCTGTCGAACTGCTCGTTCGGCTTGGCGCCGTACACCCGCCAAGTGCTGAACAGCATGTACCTGCATTACGCCCTCCAGTATGGACTCGACTCGGCGATTTTGCACGCCTCGAAGATTATGCCACTGGCGAACATCGACGCCACGGGCAAGGAACTGTGCCGCCGGTTGCTGTTCGACGAACGCACCTTCAACGACGCCGGGGACTGCGTCGAAGACCCGTTGCAAATGCTCATCGAGCATTACGCGGACAAGAAAGTCGAATCAAAGAAAGGGCAGTCACTCGGCGACACCATCGAAGAACGCCTGCGCCAAGCGGTCATCCAAGGTCGCCGCGAAACCTTGGTTGCGGACCTGGACACCGCCCGCGAAAAGTACACCCCGATCGAGATCATCAACACGATTCTACTCTCGGGGATGAAGGTCGTCGGCGACCTGTTCGGCAGTGGGCAAATGCAACTGCCGTTCGTGTTGCAGTCCGCCGAGGTGATGAAGGCCGCCGTGGCGAACCTCGAAAAGTACATGGAGAAAGTCGAAGGCCAGGAGAAGGGCAAGATCGTGCTGGCCACCGTGAAGGGGGACGTTCACGACATCGGCAAGAATCTCGTGGACATCATCCTGACCAACAACGGCTACAAGGTCTACAACCTCGGGATCAAGCAGCCCGTCGATGCGATGATCGCGGAGTTGCAGAAGACCAAAGCCGACGCGATCGGCATGAGCGGCCTGCTGGTGAAGTCCACGGTCATCATGAAAGAAGACCTGATTACGTTGAACGAACGCGGCCTGAACCCCGCCGTGATTCTCGGCGGCGCGGCGCTGAACCGGCGCTACGTGGAAGAGGATTTGCGCAAGATCTACAAGGGCCAACTCTTCTACGGCGAAGACGCTTTTGACGGCTTGCGGATCATGGACAAGCTGGTCATCCAGAACAAAATGAAGTCCAGCCCGGCGATGTCGAAGGTACTCTTTGGTGCGGAAGAAGCGGGTATCAGTCGCGCACCGGAGGGCGCCACGAAGAACGGCAAACACGCCTTCCCGGAAGCCGATGGCAGCAGTAGCGGGTACGTCAGTTCCACTAGCACGACACGCTCGGCGAACTTGCCGAAGCCGCCGGACCTGCCGAAGCCGCCGTTCCTGGGCAGCCGCGTTCGCACGGACTTTGATGTCGAAACCATCTTTCAGTACATCAACGAGCGGACCCTGTTCAGCACGCAGTGGCAGTACGTCAAAGCCGGCGTGAAGCCCGCCGAGTACGAAAAGCAGATGCAAGACGTGGCGATCCCCGCGTTGGCCCGTCTCAAGAAACTCTGCCTCGCGGAGAAGATCCTGCGCCCCGCTGC
>JAYSXU010000291.1:0-1672 GCA_043716965.1 Fimbriiglobus sp. | reverse complement strand
GACCCACGACCGTAGGTGCTGGCGACCAGCATGTTGAAACCGCCCGAGTTCTGTTTCGGGAAGCCGGTCAACGGGTCGATGTTGCCAAGAGCCAAGTCGAGGTCTTGGATACTGCCACTCGGCAAGAACCCACCTTCGGGGGCCGTCAGATTATTCCCGGTGAGCGGATCTTGGAGCGCCTTGCCGGTGGTCGGGTCCAAAAGTGTCGATGAACCAGGGAACGACTTCCAGGTTGTACCTTGGTCCAGCGAGCGGAACACGCCGCCTTCACCAGCCACGTACAGAATCGGGAAGTTACCCGCCGCCGGATTCAACGGGTCAACCGGAATGGCATACCGCCAGTCGGCGGTAATCGCGTTGATGCTCCGGATCGCGAGCGGTTCGGTGCTGTTGAGACTGGCGTTCGTGGTCTTATCGTTCACGTCGCCGAAGATCTGTCTGCGAAGCTGGAAGATGTTATTGGCACCTGCCCCGGAGATGTTCACCCACGTCGCGCCCGCTGCCTTCGAGTCCGCAATGTAGAAGACCCCACCCGTCGTCACGGCGTAAGCCGCCCGGCTGCCACGACTCGGGTCCGGCACGATCTGCATCACCCGACCGCTACCCGCAATGCCGTTCGAGATGTTCGTCCACGGCGCGCCGCCGGTGTAGGTCACGAACACCTGACCGGCGTCGTTACCGGCGTAGATAAAGTTGTTGAGTAACCCTGGGTTAGCCGGGTCCGGCGAACCGAACGCCACGGCGCGGGAGTAAACACTTTGCACGTCGCCCGGCGCGTTCGTCGGTTCGCCAATGGGTTGCCAATTCTTAGCTTGGTTGGTCGTCCGGAAGATACGCCCCACTTGGGAGACAATCACAACCCCATTCGGATCAATCGGGTTCACGGCAAAGAAGCCGATGATGGAATTCTGCGGCCATTGACCTTGATTCTGGCCAGGGTTATCGCCGGCTTGTAGCAGGCCGTTGGTCCGACTGACGCCACTCGGGCCGGTTCCGGGTGTAATCACGCGGAAGAAGCCGGTCGCGTCCACGCCGTCGTTCTGGCAGCACGGCTGGCGATACTGATACGCAGTTCCCGATCCGGTCTGATCGGTCACAACTTGCGTACCGTCACCCACCACGCCGGTCCAGTTCAAATCACCACCCCGGAGGGCGTTCGGGCCGGAGACCGGGAAGCCGTTGTCCTGCGCCATGCCGTAGAAGACGGCCTGGGAAATGTCCACGGCCAACTGGCTCGGCTGAACGGCCCCGGAGTAAAACTGTGTCAGTTGCAGGTTGCCGTTCCGTGTGCCCGTGATTGCCGTCGCGGACCCAATCCCGGAAACCAAGTTGCCGGTCCCGTCGTCAACGCCGGTCGCTACTTGTTGATCCCCGGTTGCGATAATCCGGGTTCTGCCCGTGAGTTGATCCTTGATCGTCACCATGCGGTGGACATCCGCCGTGGATGTAAAGCCGTGGAACGGCGCGTATTTGGCGTTTTCACCCGTGTTCGTGAAGTTCGCCGTGTTGCTGACCAAGACCGTGGCGTTCGACGTGAACGGGTTGGACGGGTCGCGGGACAGGTTGGTCACGTTGCCGAAGCCGGGCAAGCCGCCCAGCGAACCAAAGTTAACGAGGTCACGGTACTTAACCCCGCCGATCGTGTTCGTTTGATTCGTCCCTGCCGCGTTGA
>JAYSXU010000030.1:0-6495 GCA_043716965.1 Fimbriiglobus sp. | reverse complement strand
CCCATGTATAAACGCGTTAGTCGAGCAAATAGTCCTGTTGTCGACCTCTTGCCACCAACCTGAAAGCATCATGAAAACTTCCAAAATCCTCCTCGCCGTTGCCGCCCTGTGCGCAGCAATGGGCGCCAACGCAACAGTCAACGGTCAAATCGCCGGCTCGAGTTCTGCCGATTCGTTAACCGAAGCCGGTTTGGTTCGCACAACTGTACAAAAAGCTCCCCGGGTAGGATTCGAACCTACGACCAGTCGATTAACAGTCGACTGCTCTACCACTGAGCTACCGGGGAATAGCGGTTCATCCACATTGTTCGGGATTTATAGGGGACAACTGGTCCCCCTACAAGAGGAGTCATTCAATACAACGTATCTCGAATACACTCTCGGAGTCAAACCATGCGATTAGCGACTATTTTAACGCCTCACGGACCACGGGCGGCTGTGCAGGTGGGTGACAGCTTTGTGGACCTTCACGCGACCGATCCGGGGCTTCCGACATCGGTGAAGTTGCTGATTGCGGCGAGTGCGACCGTGAAAAAGGCGGCTGTGGAAGCGGCAGCTTCGAGTTCGGCCGTGAAGTATGCGGCGAATGCGGTCAAGATTTTACCGCCGATTACAGACCCCGGTAAGATTCTCTGCATCGGGCTGAACTACCGCGATCATGCCATCGAAGGTGGTAAGGCGATTCCCACGGAACCCGTCGTGTTCGGGAAGTTTGCGAACACGCTGATCGGGCAAGGGGATGCGATCAAGATTCCGAAGGTGTCGCACAAGGTTGACTACGAAGCGGAACTCGTGATCGTGATTGGTAGAAAAGGGAAGCACATCCCGAACGATGCGTCGGCGTTTGATTACGTTGCGGGGTACACATGTGGCCATGACGTTTCGGGGCGGGACTGGCAATTCCGAGGCGAAGAGAAGCAGTGGATTATCGGCAAGACGTTCGACACGTTCGCCCCGATCGGCCCGGTGCTGGTGACCGCCGATGAAATTCCCGACCCGCACAAGTTGCAAATCCAACTCCGGTTGAACGGGCAAACCATGCAGAACTCGAGCACGAAAGAGTTCATCTTTGGCGTACCGCACCTGTTGTGGTTTCTGTCCCAAGTCGTCACGTTGGAGCCGGGTGACTTGATCTTCACCGGCACACCGCCCGGTGTTGGTATCGCACGGAATCCTCAAGTGTTGCTTAAGGCTGGGGACGTGGTCGAAGTGGAGATCGAGAAAATTGGCGTGTTGAAGAACCCCTGTGTGGCCGAGTAATCCAGATTGTCGCGCGAAGCTGTAGTAGCCGCTTCGCGCGTGTTGTCCAAAATCCGCAGCGCGATTACTTCATCCAGTACCCCGGTAACCCCGGCTTGGTGTCGCGGAGGATCTCTCGGATGGCTTGGCGGTCCTGATTCGAGAGGTGGGCGAACTCTTTCGTCCGGTCCTTGCCCGTCAGCACTTCCCAGAGCCGGAGGTAGATTCGATCCTTCGCTTCGGTGGGCAGGCCGTCGAAGAGTTTTGAATAGATGACGTAGCTTAGCGGGTAGCGGAACATCCGCGTTTTCATGTCAAACTCACGCACCGATCGCTTCTGCGAATCGAACGGCCCGCGTGCGGCAAACTCCGTCGTGAACTCGGAGGTGCCGGCCACGGGTTCGGTCAACGTGGTCTCCTCGCCGAACAGCAAATACTGCACGACGGGTTCACACGCCCAATGAATGCGGCGAGTGATGCTCTCGTTTCGGTGGTCAACCGGATCGCCGAACGCCTTGTTTAATTCCACTTGTTCGTGCAGTGCCAATCGGGTTTGGAAGTTCGCGCGGATGATTCGGTTGTGGGCTTCCCCTTGGTGCTCCAGCACCATCAGCGCGACGATGTCACTGTGATTGCTGAGGTAATTAGCGGCGGTGAAGTACGGCTTAAGATCGGTAACATTCGTGCCGACTGTGTCTTGTCCCTGTCCCGGCCAACCGCCGACAATTTGGTTGCCCATGTGGGTTTGCTTTCCGCTCGTCCCGGTCACGTACCAACCGCCCCAACGGTCCTCGAACGGTGTCGAGTGGTTAACCCGCTTCGTGCCCATCGACAGCACCATTTCGCCGGTACGATCGGCAGAAACCGAGCGGAACAGGTGGCCGGGGAACCCTTGGTTGCTCGACGAACCGTGGCAGATCAGGCAACTCTCGGTCTGGCGGGTGAACGCGACCCGGCCTTCGGGGTTTTGGTCGAGTGTGTAAAACACGGTTCCGAGATTGGGGTCCGCTGCCACGATTTCGAGTACGTCCCCGTGCCGACAAAAGCCGACACTCACTTCGTCGTTGAAGTAGATCGCACGGGGCGTCTTCGGGCCGATGCGACTACGTTGCAAGCTGGTCTTGGAAAACACCAGCACTTGCGACGAAACCGGAACATCCAGTGCCATCAACAGCGACCGCAAGTACCCATGCTCATCGTCCGCCGTCAACGCACCCTGTTTCGCCTTCAACCGCTGGTCCAGCTTCGTGACGAGATTGTTCGCGCCGGCAGTGGAATACAGGATTGGTGCCCGGTCCAGGTCACTGGCAAAAGCCGGCAGGCTCATCGCCAACAGTACGACGACTGCTGCAAATCGGGAGTTCATGGTTCTCTCAGGTCGATGCGGGCGAACAGTGGCGGGTTGGGTCGTGACAAGATTGCAAGCACGGATGGCGGGTAACAACATTTTATACACGTAGCAATGCTGGGGCAACGCCCACGACACCCATTTCAAGTTGCCCTTCCGTCCGGTTTCGGGGTTTGTTACAAGGTCGTGCTGATAATCTTGCCTCCACTCGGGATGGACCCCGTGTATAAACTGCTGCTCTGTATGAAGTACCTCCGAACGCGCTACTTGGCGTTCGTGTGCATCGTTTCCGTCATGCTCGGTGTGGCCACGCTGATTGTGGTGAACAGTGTGATGAGCGGGTTCAGCAACAAGCTGAAAGACCGCCTCCACGGCATCTTGAGCGAAGTGATGATCGAGACGGAACGCTCCGAAGGCTTTGACGAATCTCCCGATGAGATGATGGCGAGAATCAAGGCATCCTCGGTGGGGCAGCACATCGAGTCGATGTCGCCCACGGTCGAAGTCTTCGCGTTATTGCAGTTCCAGGTGCGCGACAAAAGCGGTCGCAAAGTTCCGATCACGAAGCACGTCCGCATGGTGGGCGTTGATGCGGAAAAACACGCCAAAGTGGGGCGGTTCGCGGAATACTTGGTCCGGCAAAAGAACAGCCCGTCACCAGACTTCAACTTGACAAAAGAAGCCCTCGAACGGTTTGAACACAACCAACGGGACGGCGCGTGGGATCCGTTCTTTCAAAATCCGAAGCAGTTGGAATTACCGATCATCCCGCAAGCACCGATCACAGGAAACCCGTTTCGGGAGACGGGCATTATCCTGCCGGACCAGCCGTTTCCCGCAGCGCCCAAGCCGGTCATTCCCCAAGGCGACCCGCCACGACTGCCGGGTGTGATTCTCGGGTACGCCATCGCGCACCATCGCTGGACCGACCCGGTTACGAACGTCTCTGAAGAATACCAGTTACTGCGACCCGGCGACGACGTGTTCCTGATGACCTACAACGCTTCCGGCATCCGCCCGGCGTACAGCACGTTTGCTGTGTGTGACTACTTCAAGTGCGAGATGAGTGAGTACGACAACAGCTTCGTTTACGTCGCCCTCGACGAACTGCAACGACTGCGTGGCATGAACAACCGGGTCAACTCGATCCAAATGAAGCTGAAGCCCGAAGTGGCCAGTGACACCCAGTACGTCCACGGGACGATCATTCCCGAACTGCAAAAACTCTTCGGGCCGACCGAAGGCCGGGTCGTTTCCTGGCAGCAACACCAAGGGCCGTTGTTGGAAGCCATCGACGTGGAACGGGGCATTTTGAACTTGCTGTTGTTCATGATCGTCGGCGTGTCGGGGTTCAGCGTCTTGGCAATCTTTTCGATGATCGTGGCGGAGAAATACCGCGACATCGGCATCATGAAATCACTGGGTGCCTCGGACCAAGGCGTGATGGCAATCTTCCTGAGTTACGGTCTCATGCTCGGGTTGGTGGGCTGCGGCCTCGGGACGATTCTGGGTCTGGCGATTACGGTTTACATCAACGAAATCGAAGGGTTCCTCACGATGCTGACGAACCAGCAAATCTTCGACCGCAAGATCTACTACTTCGACAAAATCCCGACGAACATCGAAGCCATGACCGTCGGGTTGGTGAACTTTGGCGCGATCCTGATTTCGGTGGCGTTCAGCGTGTTACCCGCCCTTCGCGCGGCCCGGTTGCACCCCGTCCGCGCGCTGCGGTTCGAGTGATATTCCAGGCGAACGGGCTGCGTGAGCTGCCGGGTGGTCCGGGGCGCTGAGTTAGTTGTTGGTTACAAACACGATCACAGTTTTAGGAAGTCCACCCGGCAGCTTACGCAGCCGGTTCGCCTGGATTGCAACGGAGTCTGCCATGCTGGTTGCTGACAATCTCGTGAAAACTTATCGCCGTCGCGCAGACAGTGTGAAAGTCCTTCAAGGGCTAAACCTCACGGTGGCGGAGGGCGAATTCCTTAGCATCGTCGGCGCGTCCGGATCCGGGAAGAGTACGTTGTTGCACCTACTCGGTACGCTGGATGCGCCGGATCGAGGCACGATCACGCTCGACGGTCGTCGGATTGATAACGTCAGCGCACGAGAACGAGACGCACTGCGGAATAAGACGTTTGGGCTGATTTTCCAGTTCTATCACCTGCTACCAGAACTCACGACGCTGGATAACGTATTGCTGCCAGCCTACATTTCGCAGTCCGTGCTGGGCTGGTGGAAAACTCGCAACCACTGGAAGAAACGGGCCACGGCGCTGATCGAACGGGTCGGCTTGGGGCACCGACTGAACCACAAGCCACGCGAGTTATCCGGAGGCGAATTGCAGCGTGCAGCCGTCGCACGGGCATTACTCACAAGCCCACGAATCTTGTTAGCCGATGAACCAACGGGGAACCTCGATACGGAAACCGGCATCGAGATTGTGAAACTGCTCCGGCAACTCAACCGCGACGATGGCGTCACGATTGTGATGGTCACTCACAACCTCGAAATCGCCTCGCTCACTGATCGCATTGTGCGGATGACTCATGGCGTCGTGACGGAAGATAACCACAGTTCCTTTCGTCGCCCAATGTTGGCGGCCGTGTAGGTCGCGGTCGAGGAGGCTTTGCGACGAGGCCCGACATTTGACCAACACCCAACAATCGACTGATTCCTGTCCCGACTTTGTCTAATGTCGGGCCTCGCAAAGCCTCGACCACGACCTACAAATCCAACCGGGTCAGGTAAACCATGTCCGCGAAAGTTTGGATTGATGGTCGGTTTGTGGACAAGATCAACGCGAAAGTCAGCGTCTTGGATCACGGGCTGTTGTTTGGCGACGGCGTGTGCGAAGGGACGCGGATTTACGGCGGGCAGGTCTTTCAACTTCCGCAACACCTTGACCGACTGTTCGCAACGGCGGCACTCATCGGCCTTAGAATTCCCCTCACATCGGAGGAAATTACGCAGGTCGTTCACGATTCAATTACGCTCAACGCCCGCACCAACGGCTACGTCCGCATTACCGTGACTCGCGGCGCGGGCATGATGGGGCTTGACCCTCGCAAGTGTGAACCGTGCGTCATCATCATTGCGGACGACGTGCTGGTTTATCCCAAGGAAGTGACCGAGTTCGGTTTACACATTATCACCGCACAAAGTGTCCGACGATACAGCCGTGACATTGCTAGCCAAGGTTCAACACTCAGCACGATTCACGCGGTCCTGGCGAAGCACGAAGCGTTGCTGGCCGGGTGTCTGGATGCGCTAATTTTGGATGAACAAGGGCGCATCACGGGCACGACTGACGGCGCGTTTTATATGGTCATGGGCAACGTCGTGAAAACCCCACCCCTGGCATCGTGTCCTGACCCAATCATGCACCGCCATGTGAAATCTCTCGCGGAAAGTGCTGGCTACGAAGTTGTTGAAGAATCGCTTACTCCGCAAGAACTCATACAAGGCTCTGAAGCTTTTTTGGCCAGTTCCTCGGCAGGGATCGTGGCAATCATCTCCATCGACCAACAGGCAATCGGCAACGGGGTTCAAGGGCCAATCACGCAATTGTTGCGCGAACAATTTGCCGTCGCGGTACTGCTAGGATCAGGCGAACCGGCTGCGTAAGCTGCTGGGTGGGCTGCCACACGCATCAGGGTTGTTCTTACCCAGGCGACTGACGGCGATGGTTCGCCAGGAATGCCAAAATCGAAAACGGTATCCTGGGCAACGCTACAATGTTGTTACACCATGAACACACCTACAACACCAACACTGGAACTCACACCTGACCTGCTCCTGAAGCGGGATCGGTTGCTTGTGATTTTGCGCGAGTTCCCTGGCGTGGCGGTCGCGTTCAGTGGCGGCGTGGATAGCACGGTGGTGGCCGCCGCCGCGTTTCTGGCACT
>JAYSXU010000290.1:0-4918 GCA_043716965.1 Fimbriiglobus sp. | reverse complement strand
CCAGGTTCGTGCCGCCCAAGTTGAAGCCGATCTGCACGCGACCGCTGTTGCCGAACGTCGGGTCGAGTGTCCCCGCACTGGCGGGCACGGAGCGATCTTCCAACCCCATGAGCGCAAGCCGAGCCAACCGATTCGAGGAGATTGCCATGTTCGTGGTTCCTTGGGACGAGATCGCCACAGTCGGCGCACAACTTACCCTGAAATGCCCATTGTAGGGAATGGCGATTTGGTGGGAGAAGGAACCGAGAATTGGCCGAATTGACGGGCGTAACCAAATTCTTTGGACCTCGGTGTCTCTGCGGTTAACACTCTTATTTTGACCGCCCGATTTGTAGGTTATTGCGGACGATGCGGTCCGCCCCGAAGTTCAAACCGAGGCTTCTATCGTGCGCTGATTCGCGCAGGTTCGGTCCTTGGTCGGGGGCTTGTGGCGGCAACAAGGTGCGGTCGGCGTTGACGCTGTTGGGCGTGGCAGTCGGGGCGTGTGCGATGGCGTTCAACCTGACAGTCGGCTTCGGCCTCCGCAACAGGATTGACGAGCAGTTCAAGAACCGCAAAGACTTCTGGGAAGTGTTCGTCAGCGTGAAGAACCAGGGCGAGAGGGTTCCCGCCCGCCGCGCGGCGAGACTCCAACCCGGCGAAACGTTACGGGCGATATGACGCTGCATGATCGGCATTCTCTGCGGGTTGGGGGATTGAAAATCCACCTCACCCCCGGCCCCTCTCCGACGCGAAAGTGGGGAGCAAGACCGTTCCCCCACTCCGCGTCGGGAGGGGGCTAGGGGGTGGAGTTGCGACTGATACCCCAGAAAATCCAGCTTCACCCAAGCGGTTCAATCAAATCCGGCTTGTTCACAGGCTCAACCTTGTGTATTGCCACTTGACGACGCCATCAGGTTTTTTGGGGGAGACTCAGTTGCGTAATTCATGGGTTGGTCTCATCGGTGTGCTTTTCGCGGGGATCGCGGTTGCCCAAGAGCCAGTGATTCTTCCTGCGACTGGTCCGGTACTGTCGTCGGAACTGATTCCGAATTTGCCATCGCCAACGACCGCGTTGACGGCGGACGCAAAGCCGGCGGAGAAAAATCAGTCGTTTGATGTGGTGTGGAACAACGGGCTGTTTATCCAGACGAAAGACAAAGATTTTGTCGTTCACCTCGGGGCAACAGTTCATTACGACGCCGCGTTTTACACCGCGTCGCCGGGGTTGGAGAACTTTGCCGGTGGCACCGGCAAGTTCAACGACGGCGTCAACCTGAGGCGGGCGCGGATTCGGACCGAAGGCACGATGTACAAAAACATTGACTTCATGCTCGAACTGGAATTCATGAACGGCGTCAGCCCGGCGGGTTTGACGGGTCCGGTTTCCGCGTCAACGGTTTCCAATTCGCCCGGCCCGACGGACGCCTGGATCACGATCAAGTCTGTTCCGGTACTGGGGAATGTGCGAATCGGGAGCCAGAAAGAACCCATCGGACTGGAACACCTCAACAGTTACCGCAACCTCGAATTTATGGAACGCAGTTACCTGTTCGACGCGGGGCAAGCCACGGCGTTTAACAACGGCTTCTCGCCGGGGATCAGTACCTTCCGGACTTGGGCAGACGATCGCGTCTACACGGCGATCGGGGTGTTTAAGAATGAAAGCGACTTGATCGGTTTCGGTTTGGGCGACGGCCAGTACGCGACGACAGGTCGCGTGGCGTTCTTGCCGATCTACTGCCCCGACGAGAAGTATTTCCTCCACGTCGGCGGTGCCATGAGCTACCGCGATCCGGTGGGCGGGCAAGTCCGCGTTCGGATCCGCAACGATGTTCGCAATGCACCGTTCCCGTTGTTGAATCTGATTGCGGATACCGGCGCCATCAATGCGTCGTCGCAATCACTTTTCGCCCTCGAAGCGGCATCTTCGATTGGGCCGGTTTCGTTCCAAGCCGAGTACCTTGCGAACCTGATTCGCAACGCCAGCGTTGGTACCGGACCGGACGTCGGAACCGCAACGTTCCAGGGGTTTTACGCCGAAACCATGCTGTTTTTGACGGGCGAGCATCGCTCGTGGAACCCGAAGACCGCGACCTTTAACCGCGTCATTCCGAAGGCAAATTTTGGCTTCGACGGGGACCGTTGGACGCCAGCCGGGATCGGGGCCTGGGAACTGGCCGCCCGGTATACCTACTTGAACCTGACCGATAAGGGCATCAACGGCGGGCGATTAAATAGCGTGACGTTGGGCTTGAACTGGTACATGAACCCGAACGCAAAAATGCAGTTCAACTACGACTATCTCTACCGGGACAACGTCACGAACACGTTGGCGAAGGGCCAAGTCCACAGCTTCGGGACACGCTTGGCGTTTGATTTCTAACGTGGCTTATGGCGTCGGTTGTTTCGCCCCGGTGTTCGCGGACGGGACCACCATCCCGGCCGGCGGAACGTTGGGTGGTGTGGTCGCATTCCCAGCCGTTGCCACAACCTTGACCGGGTCGCTGGCGGTCGCTTCGGGTTTCTGAAAGTACACGACGGCGATTACGATCACGGCCGCGACACCGGCGAACATTCCCAACTTCGCTTCGTTTTCCATGTCAGCATCTCGCGTGGAATAGGATGCACAACTGTGCGACCCAACTCCGTGGCGTGCGGTATCACTTGAGACGAACTGCGCGGATTTTTTTGATTGGACGTGGTGTTGCCATTGCCAGAAGTTTAAGCCGCACGGTCCGCAGATTTTGCCCCATCTGAACGACCCGCATAGTTGGCATTCCAGGCAACTTGGAGTGCGGCACCGATCACAACAAATCCCATCACCAGTGCCGGAAACAAGTATCGATTGCCTGCCGAACTACCGCTATGCCAGCCGTCGTAAGTTGCGAACAGCGCGAGGTTCATGAGGATCATGAGAACCGCCGCGACGACCCATTTTGTGTTCGGTGTGCGCTGTGCCGTGAGCCAAGCAAACCCGATTGGCCACAGGAACCACATTGGTGCCGTGGGCCATAGGCCGACGGTGCCATCGAACAAGATATTGCGCAAGCCTTGCACGGGCGGTTCGGTGAACCGGGACGTGTGGTTCGCAAGACCGATGACGCCATTTTCGACGAGCAGTTGCCGCTCATACCCGGTGACCCACGGCGCACCGTATTGCCACGTGTTGAACGCCAAGCCCGGTGACAACCCGATGACACCGCCGATGCCGATCCACAATATTGTGTGCCAACGGCGGTCCGTAGTCAGTACCATCAACACGGGAATCGGCACCACAAGAAGCGCTACGTACAGCTTGGAACTGACCGCCAATCCCGCGAGGATGCCTGCCAAGCCGGGCCGATTCCATTGTGCTGCGAGCAAGCAACCCACCAGCAACAAGCACAAAAACAAGTCCGGCGAGAAGTTAAACGCGAACCGAATCAGCGGGGTTGTGACGAGTGACAACAGGGTGACACACCGCGCCACACCACCATCGCCTGCGAGTTGGGCCATGCCGACGAGTAGCAGATTCAGCACGAGCAAATTGAACAGCAAGCACCCCGGCTTGCCGAAGACCGCGTAGAACGGCAACACCGCGACCGCCAACACCGGCGACTGTTTCAACGTGAGGTACTGTTGACTCGCCAACGCGAATTCGCCGCCGTGGTCGCCCTCCAGCGCCGGGAGTACGTCCTGAATCGTGCCGCCATTCGGAAAGCACTGGTTCAGCAAATCCAAGTCGCCGTCACGCAACAACGAATCCGCCGCCGCCGCATAAAACCCGGAGTCGCCGTAAATGTAACCGTCCGGGTTCAACGTCCACACCGGCACAATGACGCAAAGTTCCGCGCCAACGGCGACGAGGAGAAACGGCAACCAGCCGAAACGACACGCGAATTTCATGGAGTGGTACACAAGTCGTAATGGCAACCGAATTCACCCGATCGAACCATAGCACAAACCACATGCTTGCGTTGCGCACACTGAACGCGGACAATCACCCAGCAAATTCACCTCCGGGGTCTCTCGATGGATCTGACGACTGGGTTGGCGATCATCATCATTGTTCTGGTCGTGGCTGCCGTGGTGAAGGGGATCGACGTTCGACTGGTGTTACTGTTGGCGGCGTTGAGCTTGGGCGTGGTTGCGGGTGAGGTCGAGCCGATTTTGCGAGAGTTCTTCGCCACGTTCAGTAACGAAAAGTTCGTCATCCCGATTTGCACGGCGATGGGGTTCGCTTACGTGCTGAAGCACACGGAGTGCGATTCGCACATGGTCCGCGTGCTGGTGGCCCCGATCCGCCGGGTGCGGTTTCTGCTCATTCCGGGCGTGATTCTTGCCGGGTTCGTGGTCAACATCCCGGTCATCAGCCAGACGAGTACGGCGGTGTGTCTGGGCACGGTGGTCGTACCGCTGATGCGGGCGGCGGGTTTTTCGGCACTGTCGATCGGGTCGGTACTGTTACTCGGCGCGTCCGTCGGCGGAGAGTTGTTGAACCCCGGCGCGCCGGAGTTGAACACGGTCCGCGATAAAGTCGGCGGCGATACCCGCGACCTCATCCCCGCGATCTTGCCCCTGGTGTTACCACTGCTGTTTGTCTCAACCGTTGTGATGTGGATTCTGACGACGCGCGCCGAGTGGCGAAACCCGACAGTAGGTGGTGAGAGTCAAAACCCAGCGCCGTCGGTCAACCTGGACGGTGCCATCAACCCGTTGAAAGCGCTCGTCCCCGTCGTGCCGCTCGTGTTGCTGTTCGTCACCGGGTCGCCGTTCAAGCTGTTCGCCATCCCGCCGGAGTGGGTGGTGCCACTCGACGCGCTGGGCAAAGTGGATCCGAAGTTCAGCAGCCGGTTGATCGGGCTGGCGATGTTGATTGGCGTCGCGGTCGCGGCGCTGGTGGCACCCCGACAGGCGAAGGGCTGCATGAAGGCGTTCTTCGATGGCGCCGGCTACG
>JAYSXU010000289.1:0-1678 GCA_043716965.1 Fimbriiglobus sp. | reverse complement strand
TCCGAACGCACCATCGCCGTCGCCTTCGACCCGTCCGAAACCGAGTGGCCCGACGACGCCACGTGGCGCCTCGACCTGTCCCCGGATGAAGCCGGACGGCAACGCCAAGTTGCCGCCCTCAACCGCACCGCCGCCGCCGAAGGCGACCGGCTTGCCGAGTTGCGCAAAGTGCTATTGGGCGAAACACCTGCCACCTCACCCCTCACGCCCACGAACGATCGTTCGTGTGACTTGCTCCCATTTCTGAACCCGCCCCAACAAGCTGCCGTCGAATTCGCCCTCAACTCCCCCGATGTCGCCGTCATCCACGGCCCGCCCGGTACCGGCAAAACGACTACGGTGGTCGAACTGATTCGCCAAGCTGTGGCGCGGGGCGAGAAAGTCCTGGCGTGCGCGCCGAGCAACGCCGCCGTGGACAACATGCTCGAAAAACTCTTGAACGCCGGGGAAGAACCCGTGCGACTTGGCCACCCCGCCCGTGTTGCCCCGCACTTGCGGAACAGGGCACTGGACGTGTTGGTCGAAGCTCACCCGGATGCGCGACAAGCCCGTAAATTTGCCCGCGAGGCGAACGGCTTGTTGCGGAAAGCGGACAAGTGGACCAAGGCCAAGCCGATGCCCGGTGAGAAGCAAGCGCTGCGCGCCGAAGCCCGAGAACTGTTGGCCATTGCCCGTCGCACGGAGCAACTGGCGGTCGAGCGGATTCTGGACGCGGCGAACGTTGTGTGTGGCACGCTGACCGGAATTGACAGTGACATGATCGGCCAACGGCGGTTCGATTTGTTGGTGATTGATGAAGCGTGTCAAAGCACCGAACCGGCGTGTTGGGTGCCGATCCTTCGCGCCAATCGTGTGGTTCTCGCCGGTGATCCGTGCCAGTTGCCGCCGACGGTGCTATCCCATGAGGCCGCCGACGCGGGGTTGGCGGTCAGCTTGATGGAGCGGGTCATGTCCACCCTCGGGCCAAGCGTTTCGCGGTTGCTCACGCGGCAATACCGGATGCACGCGGACATCATGACGTTCTCGTCGAACGAGTTTTACAACGGGGAACTGGTCGCGGACGCCAGCGTGATCGGCCACCGTCTCTGTGAACTGCCTGGGGTTCGCACCGAAGAACTGACGGAGACGCCGGTGAGGTTCATCGACACCGCCGGGGCGAGCTTCGAGGAGGAACCGGAAGAGGACACCAGCAGCCGTCGCAACCCGCACGAGGCCCAACTCGCGGTCAAGTACGTGCGGCAACTGTTGGACGCGGGTGTGGCTCCGGCGGACATCGCCGTCATCACGCCGTACAGCGGGCAGTCGCGGTTATTACGGGATAAGCTGCGTGGCACCGGCGTGGAAGTGGATAGCGTCGATGGCTTTCAAGGGCGGGAAAAGGAAGCGGTCGTCATGAGCCTAGTGCGGTCGAACGTCGAAGGGGAAATCGGCTTCCTGTCCGATGTCCGCCGTACCAACGTCGCCCTGACCCGCGCCCGTCGCAAGCTCATCGTGATCGGCGACAGTGCCACGCTCGCCTCGAACGATTTTTACAAGCGGATGTTCGACTACTTTGAATCCATCTCGGCCTACGCCAGTGTTTGGGAAGAACCAGAATGATGACTGCGCACCAACTCCGAAACATTGCCCACGACTCGTTGTCCCTCAGCGAATCGCCGCTGTTGAAGCACTACAAGCG
>JAYSXU010000288.1:0-4946 GCA_043716965.1 Fimbriiglobus sp. | reverse complement strand
AGGAAAACGTAGGGTTCGATGTTCACAGCCATCAGAAATCTCGTCGGGCATTGGTCGGGCGAAACGCCGTCAACAACAGGATCGCAAGCAACACGGTCACGGCGATTTGCAGCAGACACAACGCCGCCACGGTGCTGTCCGTGCCGTAGTGCATCTGATCGAACAATCGCAAAATGTACGCGGGGCGGAACGGCGGGTTGACCAGTTTCCCCGCGCTCACTTCGCCCAGTGACAACGCGGTGACAGCGAGGGCGGCTTGCACAAAGGCAGGTGTGGTGAGTGGGATGATGACGTAACGCCACTCGCCGATCATTCCGAAACCATCGAGTTTCGCGGCTTCGATCAAGTCACGGGGGATCGCACGCAACGCCGGCCAAATTATCACAACGGCAACGGGGAACAGACGCACCACGGCGGCCCACATGACCGGAACTGGGGAGGGTTGATCGTACAACGCGGAGCGAAGTGGCGGGAATTCGAGCGTGACCCCGGATTGATTCAGCGCCCACTCTTCCGCATCCACGAGAAGCCCAATTGCCTCTTTCAATCCCAGTCCCACGAGTGGACCCGGCGTCACGGCCAGGATCACGCACAGGGTGAATAGCCCGCGACCAAACCACCGCGAGTGACACGCCAACCACGCTGCCAACCACGCCAACCCTGCTGCGATCACGCCGCTGCCGAGGGCACTCGTCAGACTCAGCGCGAGAACCGTGCCATCTGTCCGCACGACTTTGCGAAGCTCCGCCAACACTGTGACCGCATCCCACCCGATCCGGCTGGAACCACCGCCTGCTTTCCACACAAGCGCCACGAACGGTAACGCCGCCATCATCAACACAAGGAACCAAACAACCATAATGCAGGGGATTTGCTGCGTTCTTGTCAGCCGCAACGCAATGGGTTGGCCCGCTTCTGTGGGAGCTTGCCCGAAGACGCGATCGGTTCGTTGAATCAACACGCCACCGATCCCCACCGCCGCAATCCACGCGGGCACAACCACGATGACGGCACTGGCGTAGCCATCCAACGCACCCACCAGTTGTGTGTAAACTTCCTCCGCGAAGGTCCGCACCATCATCGCATCGGTGACGGGAATCTCCGTGGCCGCCTGCACGACGACCCACCCCCAGGCTACGATCGCCGCGAGCATCGCTCGGGGTAACAGGACGTTGCGCAACACGGCCCGTGGCCCGCCGGTGAGCAGTGCATCCTCTTCCAAAACTCGATCGGCTTTTCGTAACCCCGCCGACACAATCCACACCACCCACGGCAACCCCGCCATGCCATGAACCCAGCCCGCCGGCAGTAACCCTTGGCTCCACGGTCGCCACGCCAGTTCCCCCGGTGCGAGACTGAGGGGCGGTAACCACGTGCCCAAAACCACTTGCCACGCGACGGCATAAATGGGCAACGGCACGAACAACCCGATCAACACGAACACCCGCAATACACCCGTGCCCGGCACACGTACCCGCTCCAATACCAACGCAATGAACACACCTAACGGCACCGCAATTACTGATGCAATCGCCGCGAGCAACACCGTGTTCATCGCCAACCCGCCGATGCGATCCGCTTCCGAAAAGACTGCCGATGATGCTTGCACCGCAGACCCAACCGGCAACAACACCGGCGTGAGCAAGCACCCGAAAAGCACACAAGCAACTAAGACGCGACAAAGACGCACGGTGAACCTCGATGAGCAACTCACGCCGAACTCACACCAGTCTATCCGCGATCCGCACCCGTGCCCGTTCCAGAATCATCGCATGGTCGAAGGCGAGTTCCGGGAGATCATCGAGTCGGAACCACTTCACGGCTTTGGCGTCGTCGGCTGCGCGGGGTTTGAGTTTCTTCGCGTGGACTCGCGCCAAAAACACCACGCTGACGGTCCAACCACGCGGATCGCGGTTCGGATCACCGGCAGTGTAAAGCGGTTCGAGGTCTTCGACTACCACCCCGGTTTCTTCAAGCAACTCCCGACGGGCGGCATCGGCGAGGGCTTCGTTTTGTTCGACAAACCCACCCGGTAAAGCCCAAGTTCCAGCAAAAGGATCGTGTTTGCGTTGAATCAAAAGAACACGTGGGTGAACATCGCGGGTGACGACGACGGCGTCCACGGTCAAGGCCGGGCGTGGATAATCGTAACTGTATTTTCTGGGCTTCACCGGCGGCATCGCAACCTTCTCTCGGCGTCAGGGCTTGGGGCGAAACTACTCGAATTCTTCACGGCACTTTACCACCATTTCGCCACCCACCCGAACCCAGACTTGGGGAACCGTCCCCTAGAATACAGGTACACCGTGAATCGCCAAATGCGGCGAAGGGGTGGAGGTAATGTTGCGCAACGACCGTATTTTCTGTTTTGAACCGTTTGAAGTCAGCGACCCGTTGGTCCAAGCTGCGGAGCGACTTTACGTCGCCACGCAGCACGCGGACGAACGCATCCCGTGGGGCTGGATTGCCCGCTCCTTGAAGGGCCGCGTCGGGTGGCGACCGGGAAAGTCGGGCAATCACCTGCTTGTCGCAATGCCGGCAGAACACGCCACCAACCCGGAGCAGCTTGCGGGGTTCGCCTACGGCACGCACCTTCCCGGTTACGGCGGCTATGTGAACTACCTGGGCGTGGCCGAGACCCACCGGCGACGTGGCGTCGGAACCCGGTTATTCGACCAGATGTTCAAGCTACTGACCGCCGACGCGGGGGCAATTGACGAACCGTTGCCGTTCGCCATGTGGGAAAGCAAACAGCCGACCGCCCACGCCCCGGACACCGATTGGAAGCTGTGGGACGCCCGGCTAAAACTCTTCGACCGCGCCGGCGCCCTCTGGGTCGATGGCCTTGAACTGCTCACACCCAACTACAGCGAGAGTGGCGATCAACCCGTCCCGTTGCAACTGTTCGTGAAGCCGATCGACACGCACATGAATAGCTTCACCGCCGAAAAGTTGATTGCCATCGCCACCGGCTTGCTCGAACGGGTTTACCGAATGCAACCAAGTGAAGTGACTGCCAGCATCAAGCAACGAGGTGAACCCCGCCTGCGACCCTGCAAAGACGCCGCCAGGAAGGTGGAGCGAAAGCTGGCCGGGGTGTAAACACGGAGTGGCCATCAGTCAATTCGCCATCAATGGCAAGTAGTCCGACGTATTGTCTTGTAGGTCGGGTCGAGCTTCGAGGCCCGACATTGCGACTCCGTCGGGCCTCGAAGCTCGACCCGACCTACAAGAAAGAGATACGCAGAATAGCCTTAACATCCCTTACGCATTCTTGCGTAGTTCCCACTCCTCGTTGCTGACGAGCACGTCGCGGGCGTTGCTGCCGTTGAAGGCGCCGACGAGGCCGTCTTCGTGCATGAAGTCGATGAACCGGGAGGCTTTGCCGTAGCCGATGCCGAGGGCGCGTTGTAACAGGGATGTGCTGCCGCGTTGTTCCCGGATGATGACTTCGACGGCTTGTTCGTAAAGGGGGTCGCGTTCACGGAGCTTCTCGGCCATGTTGCCGCCGTTGGCGTCTTTGGCTTTCAGGTTCAGCAGTTCGCTTTCAAAGTTCGGCTCGTGGATTTCGAGTGCGGCGGTCACCCGTTCGATTTCCTTGTCATCGACGTAGGCCCCTTGGCCGCGAATGATCGTGCTGGTTTTCGGTTGCAGGAACAACATGTCGCCCATGCCCAGGAGCTTATCGGCGCCCTTTTCGTCGAGGACCACGGCGCTATCGGCACGGCTCGCCACCTGGAAGCAAATGCGGGCGGGGAGGTTCGATTTAATCAACCCAGTAATCACGTCCACGGTCGGCTTTTGCGTGGCGAGGATCAGGTGAATCCCGGCCGCGCGGGACTTCTGGGCGAGTCGAATGATGTGGCTCTCGACCTCCTTTTTCATCTCCATGAGCAAGTCGCCGACTTCGTCGATCACAATGACGATGTACGGCATCTTGGTCAGGAGCTTCTCGCGGTCCTCTTCGGAATCGGGTACGGCGCGGCGAAGGATTTCGGCCCCGCTCAGTTCGTTGAAGGAGTGAATGTTCCGCACCCGCACGCGGCTCAGCTGTTCGTAGCGGTCTTCCATCTTGTCCACGGCCCACGCCAGAATCGCCTCGGCCTTCTCGCTCTTGACGACGACAGGGTGCATCAGGTGTGGGATTTTGCCGTAATCGGTGAACTCGACGCGCTTGGGGTCGATCAGGATCAGGCGGCATTCTTCGGGACTGCGGGTGAACAGAAAGCTTTGCAGGATCGCGTTCAAACAGACCGATTTCCCGGTCCCCGTGCGGCCCGCGATGAGCAAGTGCGGCATGTCCGCCATGTCGTACACCAGCGGGCGGCCTTCGACGTCTTTGCCGAGAAAGATCGGCAGTTTGAACTTCGCGGCCTTGGCGGTCGTCGCCAGGATCAGTTCCTTCAGGCGAACGGTTTGGCGGTGTTCGTTCGGGACTTCGATGCCGACCGTGTTCCGCCCCGGTAGCGGCGCGACGATCCGCACTGCTGCCACGCCCAGCTTCAATGCTAAGTCGTCGGAGAGTGTCGTGACTTTGTTGAGCCGCATTCCGGTGTCGAGCGCCACTTCGTATTGCGTAATCACCGGCCCGGTGTGAATGCCGACGACCTTCACTTTCAGGTTAAATTCGAGGAACGTCTGCTCCAATTGTGTAGCCCGTTCGCGTAGCTTCTGCTCATGGTCTTCGATCGGGAACGGGTCCGGATCGGAGAGCAACGACAACGACGGCGTCTCGTAAGCCAAGCGTTGTGGGGCGGGTTCGACAACTGCGTCGGGGTCGTGGACCTTTAACTTTGGCGGCATCGTGATCGGAACCGGGACCGGCGCAAAGTCCGAAACCGTTTCAGTTGTCGGGTCGGCGAGGGGTGATTCGATCGGCAATTCGGTGTGGCGAATGATCGGGGGGGCTTCGCTAACTGGTGGTTCGACCAACGCCACGAGTGGCA
>JAYSXU010000287.1:0-4951 GCA_043716965.1 Fimbriiglobus sp. | reverse complement strand
CCCGTTCTCGTAAGGTCGAAGACGTGCAAATCGAAACTTCATTTGCCTGCAACGGCCACGGCATCATTAAGTAACCGCTATCGTGCGAATCCTTGGTGAGGGTGAATTGATTCCCGTCGATTTTGTACTCGGTCGGAATCGGGGCGAGGTCGTAACCGCCCGCTAAACACGCGCCCGACAAGCATTCGCGGGCAGCGGGTGTGAGTGACTCTGGTATCAGAAATGAGACAACGCCCATATCCGCCCTGCGGCATACCGCATTGCCAAGTTAAGTGTTCGGAATGAATGCCATCATAGTGACCGACTGCAACAATGGGGAATGGGTAGCCCACTATTTCGCACCACTGTTTCGCAAGGGATTTGGAAATCAGCCGGTCCAATCCGTCGGCAACGCCACAATTGTGATTCGATACCGATCGGCTAAAGCAATCGTTGCGGCTTCATCCAGCAGGATCGTTTTGCCGGCTTCAATGGCGAGTACGTTTGCACCGGCCTGTTTCATCGTCTCGATGGTCGTCTGGCCGACAGTCGGCACGTCAAACCGCATATCTTGCTGAGGTTTGGCGACTTTGACGACAACAAATGTGTTGCGGCCACAGAGTTCCCCCGCACGGGTAATCGCGCGGTCGGTCCCTTCGATCGCTTCCACCGCAAGTACAGCCTGTTCACGGACCATCACACTTTGCCCGATGTCGAGGCGGCCCATTTCTTTGGCAATGCCCCAACCAAAGCGAATGTCTGTTTCTTCAGACGATGTGAGTTGCCGCTTGGTGAGAACGCCAGACCGCACGAGTAACTCCGGGCAAAGGTCGAGTGCCGAAGCGCACTCAAGCCCTTCGGAACGGAATTCTTCAATGAGGCTCAACAAGAGGGAATCATCGCGCCGGTCCGTTTTTTTGCGGAAGTACCACAGCCGCAGGCCCCGCCAGTCTGGCACCAGTTGAAACCAGCGCCAGGGGCGAAAAAGTAGGTGCTTGTGAAACTTCCCGGCCATCGTCCAACGCTTGACACCACCCCGCTGAAATTCCCGAATGATCGTGCTGAGTGAGATCCGCCACATGGGATGAAAGCGGTGGCAGATTTGCGCAAGGACTGGGTCCGCCATGCCTGGCAACCCAACGCATACTACTGGGATGCCGCATTCACGGGCTTTTTCAGCAAACAGAATCGGAAAGCGCCCCGCGCCGGCGATCAATCCAATTGGCTCTGGTGTCATTCGGCTGGCTCCTCCAGACCGAGGTGGCGTTTCATGCGAAGAACGTCTTTGCGGAGTTCGGGTAATTTTGCGAGACAGAACCAAATCTTGATCTGTTCTCGATCAGGCAATGCGGGGGAACCGAGTAGCCGTGCATTCGCGGGAACGTCTTGGGCTACGCCCGATTTCGCGCCGAGTGTGGCTTTCTCGCCAATGGTGACATGGTCACCGATCCCCACCTGCCCCGCCATTACGACGTAATCACCCGTCGTGCAAGAACCGGCAATTCCGACTTGGCTCACTAACAAATTGTGCCGCCCGATCTGGCAGTTGTGGCCGATTTGGACGAGGTTATCAATCTTTGTCCCGGCACCGATCCGCGTCGGACCAAACGTCCCCCGGTCGATCGTCGTGCCGGCGCCGATCTCGACATCGTCACCGATTTCGACGTTACCCAATTGCGGAACTTTGATGTGTTTGCCGCCTTGAGGCCGATAGCCAAAACCGTCCGCACCGATCACACTATTCGCATGAATCATGACCCGGTTGCCGAGGACGCAATCTTCGTAAATCACAACATGCGGGTGCAGAACAACATCGTCCGCAAGGCGACAAAATCGACCGACCGAAGCTCCGGCGTAGAGATGACATCGCGCACCGATCACGGCCCCTTCCCCGACGACGACGAATGCGCCGATCGTTGAGTCTTCACCGATGGTAGCAGTAGGGTGAATGGCCGCGCTCGGGTCAATCCGCCGATTCGCACTCGGTGTTCGTTCACCACGCAGGTGTATGACGACTGTTGCAAACGCGAGGAGCGGATCGGAGACTTGGATGAGTGGGCGGCCATTCTGTGTGACCGATTTGGTAACAAATGCGGCGGACGCCTGACAGGCGTGCCACGTTGTCAGATTGCGGTCGCCTTCAACGAACGTGACATCCCCTGGCCCGGCTTCGGAGAGTGGGCGGGCCGCACGGATGGGAACCGTCTCATCACCGACAACGATGCCATTCGCCCATTCGGCTAACTGCCGGACGGTTACACTCACGTTGGGCACCCTTCGATTGAATCTGGCGCGTCGGGGTTGATTACACGTGACTGTGAAAGATAGCGAACGTCAGCGATGTGGGGCAAGTCCAATCACGATTCTTCAAGGAGTCGTTCCCGAAAGTCAGACGCCGACAGCGATGATCCGTCCGAGAGTGAAATCGTGCCCGCTCCCGCAGCAGCAACGGCCCAAACACACCGATCCCAGGACTTTTGAAGTACGGGATCCGCCGTTCCCCAGGTCACACAACGAATCGCCAGACCATCACGCCGAAGTGTGACCATGCCGCCTGCAAGACCCAAGCGAAGTTCTCGCCACGCCGAATCGGGAACCTCATCCGGAAATGCAGGGAGGTCGTCGATCATGCGCAGGATTGCTGGTTCGCCAATTTCGAGACACTTTGCCGCAATCGTGGGCCATTCCGGAATAGCCGTCGTGAAGTGAATGACTCGTTCAATACCCACGGTTGGAAACCTCAAATAGGGATGAGGAGCCTGATGGCTCCTCATCCGTTGGTAGCAAGTAGACTTATTTCCCGCCGGCCTTGGCCTTCAAAATCTCTTCGAGTCGCTTCTTCTGCTCCGCAGTCAAAATCTTCATGCGCTCTTCGCTAATCTTAGCCTTGATCTCCTTGATCTTCGCTTCGAGCGTGTCAATTTCTTCATTGTGTTTGCCTTGCAGTCGGTACACGGACTGTTTTTGTTCATCCGTCAGGCCAAGTTGACCCCAGTTTTGTGGGAGTTGACCCTTGGCTTTCGTCTTGGTTGTTGGTTCTTTCTTGGCGTCCTCTTTCTTGGTGTCCTCTTTCTTGACATCCTCTTTTTTGGTGTCTTCTTTCTTGACATCCTCTTTCTTCGTCCCTTTTTCTTGCCCGATGATTCCACCAGACATCATGAGCAAGGCAACGCCGACCAGGAATGCCGTTTGACGAACGCTTTTCACGTGAAACCTCGTTGGTACTTCGACTTGTCCGACACAACTCGTCACCAACCAACACAAGTCGGTTAATCGAGCTGACAAGTGAGTGATACCCGGTACTCACCAGCCATCGCAACAGTTATCTGTGCGGAATGTCGAAATTTGTTCACTGCATGACCCATTCAGTCGTCTCCGCTACCAACTTGGTGGTTCAGCCCTACGATGCCAGGGTGAGTTCCAACACCTGAGAATCTGCCATGTTGTTTGCTGTTCACATCTCGGACGGCGTGTTGGACTCGACGTTTTGCCTTTTCGGATGGCTTCCCGCTTTGGTGCTAGTCGCGTTCGGGTGTTGGCGAATCTCGGACACTGAGATCCCACGGATTGGCGTCATGACCGCAGCGTTTTTTGTCGCGTCGCAGATTCATTTACCGATCGCCGGTGTCAGTTCGGCGCACTTGTTGTTGAACGGGTTGATGGGGGTGATCCTCGGGCGACGCGCGATTGTGGCCATTGCCGTTGGGTTGTTTTTGCAAGCCCTGCTCTTCGGGCATGGCGGGTTGACAGTTCTCGGGGTCAACATCACCGTTTACACGATCCCCGCCATTGCGGCTGGGTTCTGCGTGCGACCGTTGCGACAATCTCGTTTGTTACACCGGCGCTTCGTGCGGTTCGGCGTTGCAACCGCGACTGGGGCGATTTGGTTGGCCACACTCGTCGCAGCGATCCAATGGGTCCACGCGATCCTGATCGGTGATGGAACGCTGCCGAAAAGTGTGATCGAGGTGTGGCTTTGCGAACCGAGCGTTTTAATCGGCGTGGGATTGGTCGCCTTGCTCTTCGGTGCCGCGGAACGATTCATCGAACCGAATCCCGATTACCCGATCGGGGCAATCTTGGGTGGAGGAACGGCCTATGCCACGATCTTGTTGAACGTCGCGGCGTTGACGATTGGCGGCAAGGAAGGCATCCGCGACACGGCTGGTGTTGTGCTCTTGGCGAACCTACCCGTGGTGCTGGTTGAGAGTGTCGCCGTCGGGTTCGTCGTGGCATTTCTGGCACGGGCTAAGCCGGAGTGGCTTGGTGGCACAACCCGCGTTTAGGCTGGTTCCTCTTCGGGATACACTTCGTCGAACGGCACTTCCCATTGACCCAACCCCACGCTGACCAGCACGGTGTTTTTAGTCATGTTGACGCGCACGACGCGCCCGGTTTTATCGAAGCGCGACACGCGAACGAGATCGTTCGGTTGCAACTTTTTCCGCACCTCGTACAACTCGGTTTTGGCCTCGGCTTCTTCCACTAACTCCGCCGTCTTGCGCAGATACTCTACCTTCTCGACCGTGGCTTCGTGTTGGGCGGCGAGTGCCGCTTCGCGGGCTTTCTCGGCTTCTTCCCGGAGTTGTTGAAGCCGGGCCAGTTCCGGCAATTTACCCTTACGTCGTCGCAAATACTTGTGCGCCCGCTTCAACAACTCACGGGGTAGTTTCAGTCGTTTGGCAATCTGCAACGCATTACTCATCCCGAACTGCCCGATGTGCAGTCGGTACGTCGGACGCAGCGTTTCGATGTCGAATTCGACGGCCCCGTTCTCCGCCCGTTCGTTGTTGAACGCATACGTTTTCAAGTCGCCCAAGTGCGTTGTGACGATCGCCCGGCAACCGATCATGTCCAGTTGGTCCAGAATCGCCCGACCGAGTGCAGCCCCTTCGGTGGGGTCGGTTCCGGCACCGAGTTCATCGAGCAGAATCAAGCTGTGGTCGTCGGCTTTTGCGAAAATGGACGCGAT
>JAYSXU010000286.1:0-4957 GCA_043716965.1 Fimbriiglobus sp. | reverse complement strand
GCACGCTCAACACAATTGTGCGATTCCTGTTCCGGATGCCGGTGCAAGACGCGAGCGGCGCGTTCCGGTGTTATCGGGTCAGCATGTTGAAACGCGCCCACCTGGAACGCACGCAAAGTCGCGGGTATTCGTTCCAACAAGAAGTGCTGTTCCGGTGCCACATTGCGGGGGCCAAGCTCGGCGAATCCCCGATCATCTTCGAGAACCGCCGGGCGGGCAAATCCAAAGTCAACATGAAGGAAGCGGTGCGATCCATTGCCATGATCCTCTGGATAGGCACCCATCACTTCTTCGGTCTGGAAGATTATCGCAAGGCGTAGCCGGGTTACGCCATCCGGGCCACCCCTGACGGCAGACAGTTCGTGGCATCATGTTTCAGGGAATGGTGGTATTGGATAAGGTTTTTGGAGTTGGGACAGCCGCGCCACAGGGTGATCCAAGGGTGTCGAACAGGTCCAGGTCGGCGTGGTAGCCACTGGGATTGGGGAACAGGCACGGCAACGACACGCCCGGATTGTGCGCGATGGTCTCGACCACGTGGCGGAACCGCCGGTCGCGTCGGACATCCCCAAGTTTGAGGTCGGGAAACAACTCGTCCGCCACCCGATCCAATTGCAACGCAACGCCCATGACTTATTGCTGTGAAGCTGAGCAACACGAGCGCACCATTCCGAAAACGATGCCATGAACTGTCAGCCCTAACGGTCGTGGCTCGGATCGCGGGGCGGTTTCAAAACAATTCCCGAAGCACTTCGCCGCCGTTGGGCAAGAGGTTGTGCTGCCGCCCGCTGGCGTCGTGGTAGACCGCATCGAGCGGCACATCGAAGTATTTGTAGATCGTCGCGGCCAAGTCGCCGGGGTGAACCGGGCGTTCTTGAATGGACCCGCCGTCCTTGCTCGAACTGCCGATCACTTGCCCGTGCTTCATGCCGCCGCCTGCCATTAGCATCGACATGATGTACGGCCAGTGGTTGCGACCGTCCGTGCTGTCCTGGGTGCCCATTTGTGGCGTGCGACCGAACTCGCCCATTGCGATCACGAGAACGTCATCCAACAAACCATGCTCCTTGAGGTCATCGACAAGCGTTGTGATGAGATGATCGAAGAGTGGCAACAGCGGCCCGAGACCTTTCTTGATACCACCATACGGCGGGATGTTGTCGCCATGCGTATCCCACGTGCCGGACGCGGTGTGGTAACTCAGGTCCAACGTCACGAACGCCACACCCGCTTGCACGAGACGCCGGGCGAGGAGCGTTTGTTGCAGCCACAGGTGTTTGCCGTACTTGTCCCGCGTTTTGGTCGGCTCCTTCGCCAGATCGAGCGCGTCCCGCACACGGCTGTTCGTGAGCATCTCGACGGCTTGTTGGCCGTACTTGTCGAACGCCGTCATGTTGCCACTGGTGTCGATGTCCGCACGCAGCTTGTCGAAATCCTTCAATAGCGTTTGCCGATCACCGAGCCGCCCGGAATCGACGCCGACTGGTAGTCGAAACAGATCACCTTTTGAGACGTTGCCGGTGTCCTTGCCGACGAGGTCGTAGATCGGTAATTGCGCGGCGGCGTTGACCGGGAAGGGGTCGTATTGTTTGCCGAGGTAGCCCGCAAACGCGAGGTGCGAACGGCTGCGGAAGAACGCGGCGTAGGGTGGCGCAGCCGGGTGGTTACTGCCGTGGAACTTGCCGACCAGTGACGCAATCGCGGGGTACTTGACGGCCTCCGGGTTCACACGCGGTTCCGCAAGGTTGTTCGCCGTCATCATGACCGAGTTCGGTTCGTGGTTGCTGTGCCGACAATCGACCGCCCGCAATACGCTGAACCGATCGAGCATCCCCGCCAATTTTGGTAGATGTTCGCAGAGCAACACGCCGGGGAGCTTGGTCTTCGTCACCCCGAACGGGCCGCGGTTCTCCGGCGGTCGATCGGGCTTCGGGTCGAACGTATCAATCTGACTCGGCCCGCCCGTCATCCACAACAGGATCACACTTTTCTTCGGCTTCGATAGCCCCGCAACAGCACGCTGCTGCAACAACGCCGGAACGCTGAGACCCGCCAACCCCGCCAGACTCGCCTTCAACACGTTCCGCCGCGACGGCAACACCAACCCCTCACGGGTGCGGCCATGAAACGAACCGAAGGCATGAGGGTGTTGGTGTGGAGTTATCATGAATTTCCATCCAATCAAAGCCCACGGGTCATTATCCGTGGGCTTGACTTCTACTGGTTGAACACAAACTCTTTCGTGTTGAGCAGCGCCCAGAGGATGTTCTCGTAGGCTTGGCGCTTGTTCTTTTCGTTCTTCTGGATGTGATCGAGGGCGGTTTTTAGGTCACTATCAGTCGGCTTGCGGGCCAGTGCCCACAGGAACAGCTCTTCGATTTTCTCCGCGTCGGGGCGTTTGTCGTTGATGCTAGAGAGCATGTCGGCGCGGCCGTTGCCGCGGGTCAGTTTGCCTTGCACTTCGTCGCTGTTGAGGAGATGCAAAGCTTGCGCGAGGTTGGCTTCGTTGACGCGCTCGCATTCGCAGGCGCTGATGCGTTGGGGCTTGCCGAAGACTTCGAGGAAGTAACTGCTGAACGACTCGTCCGGCAGTTGGATCGCGCGGTTCGGGGCGTTCTTGTCACGCGGCAGGCCGTTGAATTGTTGCGTGCTATCCGTCACCTGATTCAGGGCGTCCAACAGCACTTCCGCGCCGAGCCGTTTCGGGTAGTACCGGGCGTAGTTTTGCTTGTCGTGCTTGTTGAAGTCGTTCGGCACCGACGACAGTTGATAGGTGCGGCTTTTCACGATGGTCTTGATGAGCGACTTCAAACTAAACTGGTTGTCGATCAGGTTCTGCGTCAGCGCGTCGAGCAACTCGGGGTTCGACGGCGGGTTGGTCACCCGCATATCGTCGGGTGCGTCCACGATGCCGCGGGTGAAGAAGTGTGCCCAGTACCTGTTGGCAACGGCTTTGGCGAAGAACGGGTTCTTCAAATCCACCATCCACTCGATGAGCTTGTTGCGGGGGTCGTCTTCGGCAGCCACTTCCATCGGTGCGCCGTCGAGCGGCTTGATCGCAGCCGGTTTGTTGGTGCGTTTATTCGACACGGTGCCGGTGGTGCGGGTGAAGATCACTTGCGTCTTGATTTGGCCTCGTTGCGCGTCGAAACCGGGCTTGGTCAATTCTTTGCGACCGACCCGCCCGAAGAACGCCGCGAAGCCCCAGTAATCGTCTTGGCTCCACTTTTCGTAGGGGTGGTGGTGGCAGTTTGCACACGCCAACCGCTGGCCGAGGAACACTTGGGCCACGTCATCGACGTAGTTTTCCGGCTTCTCCAGTTCCTTGTACCAGACCGTGGCGGGGTTGTTCGTTTCATCACCCGTCGCGGTCAGGATGTGCCGGGCGAAGTCGCTGTACGGCATGTCGGCGGCGACGGCTTCCTGGATCCACGCATGAAACGCGAACGTGCCCGCCGCCCGTTGTTGCTCCCCACGCCGCTTTACCCGTAACACGTCCGCCCACTTGTTCGCAAAGTAATCGCTATACGCACTGGTTTCGAGAAGCTGGTCGATCAGCTTATCACGTTTGTTCTTGGAGGTGTCCGCCAGGAACGCGAGGACTTGCTTCGGAGTCGGCAGGGTGCCGGTTAAGTCCAACATCACGCGGCGAACGAACACTTCATCGCTGCACAAGTCCGCCGGCACGAGGCCCAGATCCTTCCACTTCTTGGCGGTGAATTGATCGACAACCGTTTTCTCCGCGAACTCCCATTTCGGTGTCGGCGTGCCGAGTGGGACGGTGGTTCGGAACACCGCAACGCGGCCCTGATAGCGTGCCATGATCGCCGCTTCGCCGCTCTGGTTCAGCGTGGTTACGAGTGCGTTTCCGTCCACGCTGGCAATCTCGGCGTCGTTACTCTCGTACTGCGCGCGACGGGTGATGTCTTCGGTGGTGCCGTCGGTGTAGTGGGCGTACACGGCGAATTGTTGCGTGTTTTGTCGTGTCAAAATGCGGTGTTCCGGGTAGACGCTGATCTTGGCCACGGTCGGATCCGACTCGGCACCATACGGCGCACCCGCAGCAATCCACCGGCGGATGATCTTGTACTCGTCGCTGCCCGGTTCCATTTTCTTGCCACCACCGTGCGGTACTGCGCCGATCGCCTTTAGCAAAAACAGCGATTGGTCCGGCGATGCCGGGAACAGTCGCCGCCCGCGTGCTTCCTTCACGAGCGTCATGTAATCGAACTCCGGTTCAAACCCCAGCAGCGAAATCCGAAACCCGTTCTGCCCAGACGCTTTGCCATGACACCCGCCACTGTTGCACCCCAGCTTGGTGAACACCGGCACGACTTGATTCGGGAAATTGATCGGCAAGTTCATGTCAATCTGCGACGCCAGCACCGGCACCTGGGCGGATAGGGTGCCATAGCTCACGGTGATTTCCGTGCTGCCATTCACGTTGGGAAGCACCCGACCCGTCGGCGACACCGTCACGGTCTTGCCGTCCACGACCGCAAACTTCACGGCCTGGGTCAGGTCTTGCAACCGACCATCTTTTAGCGTGGCTGTCACCACAAGCTGTGTGGAATCATCCCGACTTTTCAGCGCCACTGCCGTCGGGTGAACCACGAGTTTCGCAACCTGCTCCGGTTTCGGTAATGTCGTCTCGGTGGCTTTCGTCGAGTTTGAACCCGCGATTATGAACGTGATCGCAACCGCGAAGTGTCGCATCAGCATGGGAGAAGCCCTCAAAACGGAAAGGCCATTCGGCGGGATGTCGGCAAGTCGCAAGCGGGAGGTAACCGGCAGGAAGGGTATTGTGCGGCATAACCGCACGAGATGCAAGCGCGAACAATCCCAGTTGAGATAAGTAGGGGCGTGATGGTGCTTGGGGGATATTTGTGTATTTTTTACGAAGGCTGGTTTTCAACCCCACCGGGGTTGTTCCCTTAGCCCAGGGTTGCGGGCCGAA
>JAYSXU010000285.1:0-1687 GCA_043716965.1 Fimbriiglobus sp. | reverse complement strand
AGCCGGAAAGTCGGCAGCGGACTGGGTATTCACTTGATTCGGTTTCAATTCCCATCACTGCGGCGACATGACGGTTCCCCGAAAGTCTCCGTCGTGTGATGAGTACAAAATCTACTGATGCGAACCCCAAAAGAAAAGGGCCGACCGACCGATCCCGTGCGCTTTTGCCGGGATCGAATAGATGTAACCAAATTCTCTGGGTCTCCTAAAACCGTATTCACCACAGAGGGCACGGAGAGCCACAGAGCAAAATCAAAACATTAAATTTTCTTCTCAGTGGCTCTCCATGCCCTCTGTGGTGAAAATTGCTTGCTTGCACCCAGAGCTTTTAGCTGCACCCGTCGAATCGACCGAACCTGTTTCAGGCTTGGACGTTGGTCACGTCCGTCTTGCGGTGAACGCGCTTCATCAACCCGGCTAACACCCGACCGGGGCCGATTTCGTAAAACTTGTCATGGCCCATTTCCAACATCCCGCGCAGGGTCGATTCCCAAAGAACCGGCGACACCACCTGCTTGACCAGGAGGCTGCGAATGTCTGCAGGGTCGGTGTGTGGTTTACCGTCCACGTTGGACCAGACCGGGATTCGCGGCGGTTGGATCGTGATCCCGGCGAGGACGGCGGCGAGCTTTTCATCCGCCGGTTTCATCAAGTTCGTGTGAAACGCTCCGGACACTGCCAGCCGAATCGCCCGTAGCCCTTGGCTCTCGGCGAGACGGCAGATTTCATCAATGGAACTGGCAGACCCCGAGACGGCCGTGTTGCCAGGGCAAAGCAAATTCGCCACGACCAACGTGCCATCACCACGGGCTTCCGCGACGAGCGTTTCGACCTCGGACGCTTCCAACCCGATGATGCTGACCATGCCACCCGCCGTGGCTTCCGACGCGGCTTGCATCGCCTTACCACGTGCCTGCACAACCCGCAAGCCATCTTGAAACGACATTGCCCCCGCGAACACCAGTGCGGTGTATTCGCCGAGGCTTAACCCCGCCGTCGTTTCAACACTGGCGACGACTTCCGGTTCGGTCGCTTTCAGTTGTTCCAATGCCGCCAGACTGGCGACGAAAATCGCCGGTTGGCTAACGTCCGTGGCGTTAAGCTTCTCCGCCGGACCGTGCAAACACAGGTCCAGCAAATCGTACCCAAGAATCGACGCAGCCTCATCAAAAAGAGCCTTAGCCGCCGGCAACGTGGCCACAAGATCCCGCGCCATGCCGACGACTTGGGCACCCTGACCGGGGAATAAAAACGCAATACGTGGCATGACGGCTTCCACTGTGAAAACATCGGACTAAAGAGTCATGTAACTCGCGGTGACGGGCAACGGATCCATCCTCAGTCCCGCGATCATCGACGCATCAATGCTACTGAACGTACCGGCCGGATTGCAAATGACTACCATCCGACCGGAAGGGGAGATTGAAAAGTAGTCCGGGTGCGGAACCCGGTACACGCGGCCGTCTGTGATTTCAAGGACGAACGGGACAAACGGTTTGGCGTCCCGTACCGAGCGAAGATGTTCGACAGTCACTGTTCACCTCGCCGTCACACGAATCCGTCAGGAAACTACCCGCCCACGTTACTTTGTTAGGAGTTACGCAGTGGCGTTGTGAATCGGGTTCTCGAAGTCCGGCCGTGTGGCTATAGTCGCCGTCATGAGCCAGCCCAAAGTCTCCGCGGTTGA
>JAYSXU010000284.1:0-1688 GCA_043716965.1 Fimbriiglobus sp. | reverse complement strand
GTGACGCACGCGGAAGCCGTGTTGGGTGCGATGCTCGGATGTGCGGTCGGTGACGCCATTGGGCTTCCGTATGAGGCAATAACAAAGCGTCGCGGTGTCCGGATGCTCGGCGAACCGGACCGGCATCGTTTCTTGTTTGGCCGTGGCATGGTGTCAGATGACACCGAACACACCTGGATGGTCGGTCAGGCACTTTGTGAGTCCCCGACCGATCCGGAAGCATTTGCCCGTGCCTTTGCACGCCGGCTTCGATGGTGGCTCCTGAGCGGCCCGGCAGGGATTGGGTCTGCGACACTCCGGGCGACGATTAGGCTTTGGTTGGGCTATTCGCCGAGTCGCAGTGGAGTCTTTTCGGCAGGCAACGGCCCTGCGATGCGAAGTGCAGTGTTGGGTGCCGCCATTGATGATATCCCATCACTCCGACGTTTCGTCCTGGCATCGACACGCATCACCCACACCGACCCGAAAGCATTCGAGGGAGCCTTCGCCGTGGCATTGGCAGCATGGTGTTCTCGGCGTGGTATCGTTGATGTTGCCGGGTTCTTCAGACAATTTCGTGATGCAGCCAGTGATGTTACTTCGTCCGAGTTCACGGAATTGCTGGGCCAAGTAGAACATGGGTTGGCATCACAGTTGTCTGTCGAGGAATTTGCCATTCAGCTTGGGTGCGAACGGGGAGTGTCGGGTTATATTTATCGGACTGTGCCAGTCGTGTTGTTCGCGTGGTTACGCCATCACGAAGACTTTCGGCGTGTCGTGGGCGAAACGGTGCGTTGTGGCGGCGATACCGATACTACTGCCGCGATCGCTGGTGCGATCGCGGCAGTAGTGGGGTTGGTCCAGCGGGACTTCCGCAAGATTGGGTGGACGGACTGTGGGAATGGCCACGAACGGTTTCGTGGACCAAGCAACTCGCAGAAGCCGTCGTGTTAGCGACGGCTTCTGGTCTTCCGGTGAGACCACCCCGCGTACTTCCACTAATCGGGTTGGTACGCAACGCTGTTTTTCTGACCGTTGTGTTGGTCCATGTCTTACGTCGGCTATTGCCACCTTACTGAGCCTGAGTGGATTACCGAAAAAGCATCACACATTCATCAACCGCTTGGCTTCGGCGTAGCCGGGGGCGGGGAAGCCGTATTCGCTGGCGGTGACGCGGGCCAGGGCGACGAGGTGACTGGTGCGGAAGGCTTTCCTGGTGGTGACGAATTCTTCGCGGACGGTGCGGTAATACTTTTCGGCGTGGAGGGCACCGTCTTCGCTGACGGCGAACTTCAGTAGCACCGCGAACAGGTCGTTCTCGTTGGCGTTGGCGTCGCAGTAGAGTTGGGTCGCCACGCTTGCCCCGAGTTGATCTTTCGACAAGATCGCACGCTCGATCGTTTTCAGTAAATCGGGTGTGCCGGTGACGCCATTCTGCGGTGACTCGGACAATGGCTGCTTGTGCTGCCCGTTGCTCTGACCAGCCGTGTGGTAGGCGCCGACGATCAGGCTGGCGAAAGTATTGCGCGCGTTACTGACACGAGCGATGTTCCGCCAAGCGTTCGCGGAATCGGAAGCATGAACACCAACTGACGCACCATGAACACTGCCCTTCGGCTTGCCTTCCTCGTCCCTGGTGCGGCCTGGATCGCGGAGAACGAGTTGACATGCGGCAAGTGACATCGCTTCACCGATTGCTTCCGGGGTGA
>JAYSXU010000283.1:0-1691 GCA_043716965.1 Fimbriiglobus sp. | reverse complement strand
GTGTGAGCGTCCCCTTGGCGTGACTTCGTGATGGTGTGGCCCATTGCCTTCAACTTGCTAGAAAGCACGTCGAAGTCTGGTGAATCTTCCAGACTGATCCGATCCGGGAACCACTGCTGATGGTGTCGGGGCGCGTCCACGGCGGCGCGGCCGTCCATCTTGTAATCGACGACGTTCACGACCACGCACAACACCGTGTTGATAATCGTCCGCCCGCCCGGACTGCCGGTGATGAGGACGAACTTGCCGTCCTTGACGATGATCGTCGGGCACATCGAACTCAACATTCGCTTACCGCCCGCAACCTGATTCGGCTTGGTCCCGATACCGCCGGTGCGGTCCGTGATTCCGGGCCGGTGATTGAAGTCGGTCATCTCGTTGTTGAGGATGAACCCCGCTCCGCGAACCACGATGCGGGAGCCGTAGGAATTCTCTAGCGTGTAGGTGTTCGAGACGGCCATGCCTTGCCCGTCAATCACGCTGAAGTGCGTGGTCTGGTTGCTTTCGGGTGACAACGGGATGTCACCGGCGAGGGTTTCGCTCTTCGTGGCTTTTGTCAGGTCGATCGTGGCCGCGAGTTTCTTGGCGTGGTCTTTCGTGGTGATGTGTCCGGGGACTTTCGTGAAGTCGGCATCACCAAGGAATTCCGCCCGGTCGCGGTAGGCGCGCCGCATCGCTTCGCTCATCAGGTGAATCGTTTCGGCGGAGTGGCGCGGGTGCTTGGCGATGTCGAAGTTTTCGAGGATGTTCAACATCCCAATCAACGTCGTGCCGCCCGAGGAAGGCGGCGGGGCGACATACACGTCGTGCCCGCGATAAGTTCCCCGAAGCGGCTTGCGTTCTTTCGCTTGGTAGGCGGCCAAGTCTTGCTTGGTGATGAGGCCGCCGCCGAGTGTCATCTCGTTGTCAAACTTGTTGGCGAGGTCGCCGGTGTAGAACGCGGTTGCCCCTTGTTCTGCGATCGAACGCAGCGTTTTCCCGAGGTCGGCGAGCACGAGTTTATCCCCCGCACGCCACGGTTGCTTCCCCGCATCTTTGCCATAAACGCGACGGAACTCCGCGTTCTTGGTTTTGCGATCGGCAAGGATCGTGTTCAACCCTTTGGCCAGAACCGCGTTCACCACGAAGCCATCTTCAGCGAGTTGCACGGCTGGCAGCACGACATCTTTCCACGGTAGCCTGCCAAATTTCGTATGGGCCATTTCCAAGCCCCGCACCGTGCCCGGCACACCGACCACGTAGTGCCCGGTGTAGTTAATCTTCGCGGCGAACATATCAGTGGTCGCCGACAGTGGCGCGGTTTCGCGGTAGTCGATTAGCGTCGGTTCCCGGTCCCTACCGGGCCACACTAGCATGAACCCGCCACCGCCGATGTTGCCCGCTTCCGGCCACGTCACGGCTTGCGCGAACGCCACGGCCACCGACGCATCCACGGCGTTGCCGCCTTGTTTCAAAATGCTCACTCCAACTTCGGCGGCGAGCGGCGACACGCACACAACCATGCCGTTTTTCGCCGGTACGGATTGCGCCGAAGCGGGTGGAGTCCACACAAGGAACGAGCAGAGAACCAACAACACACAACGCATGACCGCGCCTCCAGAGGGGTGAGTTCCCGACAGTTTAACACAGTGGTAGCCTTATATACCGCTAGTGGTTCAAACTGAGTTATGACGTGCCGTGGGGTTTACCCC
>JAYSXU010000282.1:0-1696 GCA_043716965.1 Fimbriiglobus sp. | reverse complement strand
CTTGCCCGCAGCGAGCGCACTGCGGACGGCGTCGAACGCCTTCTCCCGCGTCCCCACGTGGGTAAGCGTGTAACGCGGCGCATCCGAAATGACTTTCAAATCTTCCGGTGGTTCGCCGGAAAGTGTCAGGCCGCATTCGACCAACATCTCGCGGCGGTCGTTTGGGAGGGTTGCCGTCATGCAGAGTACCGGCACGTTGAAGTTCTTGAGGAATTCTTTCAAGGCCGTGAACATGTGCCGATCGAAGCTGTGAACCTCGTCAATCACAATCACCGAATCGGCCAGCACCGGCAACATGCACATCGGCCCGTAGCCGTATTGCAGGAACCCCAAGAACTGATCGACCGTGGCCGAGAAAACCCGTTTGGGCCAGTAACCGAGTGAAAACAGTCGGCGGTCCGCTTCGTACTTGCTGCTCTCACGCGGGTCATCGCCGTTGTCGAACATACCGTTCAAGTCGAACGCCGCGTTGCCGTGCATCAAGGCGGCATCGGCTTCCGGCGCCCAAGAGACATAATCCCGAAACCCTTCCTTCGCCGTGGCACGAGTGGGGTACAGAAAAAGAACGCGACCAACGGGCCGCGCCGCCGCCTGCGCCGCGATCCAGCGCCACGCGGCCAACGTCTTCCCGCTACCACACGGCGCGAGTAACAGGGCGCGATCCGGAAGCTCGTCACAGGCCTCTTGGAATTTGTTCCATTCAAACGGCGGCTTGCCCCGCTTCACGAATTGCGAATTCAGTTCATCGACCCGCTTCTGGATAATCTCCTTCCAAACGGATTCGCGCGTCCACGGTTCCCGTTCGACGAACTGCTTCCAGACCGTATCGCCAACTGGCTGCCCCGTCCGTGCGTACCCGGATCCAGCCGAATCTGCGGCGATCAGTGCCGCGCGGACCGCCGTCAACATCTGGCGGGCCTCGGTCGATTGCTTCTGAATGGGGGCTAACATGTAATCTTGAATTCGTGTTCTGTGTTCGCGGATGTCATTCGGGGACCGACCGGAAACCCAGTGCTCCGGCACCTTTGTTAAGTCCATGCTTCCTAGCAAAAGTCTTTTCGCGGTTGTGTTCACCAACTCGGCAAATTGACCGTTTTTGTCCTGAATTGAAACGCGATTGCCATTTGCTGTGGTGGCCCAACCGTCGGCTCTTGCACCCGCTTTCAGGTGGTGTGTCAACACCGCCGAGAGAACTAACGGCACATCAATTTGCTTGTTCCCCTTCAACCAAGAAGTGACGGCTGGTAGGCCGATCAACAAGGCGCTAAAGTGCTCGTGTCGGATGTACTGTTCGCCCGTGCCGGTCAGCACACGTTGCATTCCGTCGTTGGCTTTGCCCCAGTCGTGCAGCAGTTCGGCGGCCAACAAGTTCCAGTAGAAGTGCGTCCACTGACCTTCGATTTTGAAGAACCGGAGCCAGCATTCGCCCAACCGCGTCGGTCCATCCGCTGTGCCGAACAACGCATCGCCTGCAGCTACCACGTGCATGGTGTGGTCGAGCAATGTAACGCCTCGCGCAATGCCCTGTTTGTGATATTTTCCCCAAAGAGATGCCATCACTTCGCCTTCCGAAATGGCACAAGGAACCCGCAGCCCATGTGGGTGCGGCCGCCGAGGCCGTGGTCTTGGAGTTTGAGCGAGGCGGCGGCGGAGAGTTCGGACACGAGGAGCGAGTAGCCGACGATGGCGACACCCT
>JAYSXU010000281.1:0-4988 GCA_043716965.1 Fimbriiglobus sp. | reverse complement strand
CAGTTCCCGGCGATACCGGGGTTGTCTTCAACATGCCCCTTAAACGTCCCGCTCTCCGTTTTTTTCCCAATGTTAAGGTGATAGGGAATCGTGTCCTTGCCACGGAGCAATGTCCCGTGCCATTTGGAATTCGCGGTGAAGTTGTTGGTCCCGAGCATTTGCTTTTCCAGCTTGCTCTTCAGTTCCATGCCTTCTTCCGCCATCTTTGTGTTTTTGCTTTGGTTCCCGAGTTCGATGGTTTGGTTGATGACGGCGGCGATCGGCATGAAGGCTTTGTTGACCGAGACGTAGTACTTCAACTCTAACTCGGCGAACTCGTCATCGTCGGGAAATTTAGTGGACTCCTCGAACAGTTTTTTGGCCTTGGCCCAGTCGTCCATCTTGTCTTTGCGCGCGGCAGCAGTTAGCCCCGGCGCCGATTTGATCCGGTTAATGGCGCGATCGAATTCACTGCCGATGAACTTCTTGGACATGTCCACGTTCTTGTTGAACACGACACCGGCGTCCTTCAACCGTGTGTTCCGGTCGAGGTCAAACTTGGCTTTGTTGGCCTCGACCCTCTCTTTGTTTTTCTCGGCTTTAGCTTCGTCTTTTTCTGCCTTGGCTTTGTCGTCGGCCTTCTTTTTTTCTTCGGTCTTCGCTTTGTCGTCGTCAGTCGAACTCGTGCCGGTGATCGCAAGGCCCAGCAGCAGTGCGGCAACCAAACTAGCACGGAAGACGAACAGTTTTGTGGGCATGGGCATTCACCGTTTGTAGCAGAACTGGAGCGTGTTCAGGCGGGACGAACTTCATCCGAGTCGTCATTATTCTCTTGCCGTGCCGAATGTCAAGAACGTTTCACACGCCCTTGATTCGTTTCGCCAAAATGATTGAAAAAATGATGACTTGCAACAACCCGGTCGTCGCTACCAAGACGCCGATCGTGATGATCGTTTCCTGGACGTTGAGCCGAAAAAAGGAAATGAACACAACTATGGTGACCAACACGGGTGTCATCAAAGCCAACGGCGATAGAAAGACCAGAGTCAGAAGTACAAGACCATTTAAGAGCGTGACGGTGGCCGCGAACTTGACGACGGCGACTTTGGCGGGTCCGTAGTCGATGTCAAAAATCTGACCGACTAAGAACATCAACCCGGTGATCAACACCGTTTCCACCAGCATCGCACCGATCGCGGCCAGGACCAGGTAAATGGCGACAGTTGGCGCCGCTTGCTTGGTCCGCATGGCGACGACGACAATCGGAATCAAGCAGAACAGCGCACCAATACCCGCCACAATCGCCGCGACCAACCACCAGGGGCGTAGCGGCACGGTGTCCGGGCGATCGAGAACTTTATCGTGATACTTGGGATCGACCTCGCCGATCGGTTTACCCTCCGCATCGAGTCGGCGTTTCTTGCGCTTCTTGGTCGGCCCAGTTGGTGCGGGATCGAGCAAATCCTCGTCCGGCTTCACTTCGGGGAGTGGGTTCGGTTTGTCGTCGGTGTTGTTCGACAATCCGTAACTCTCCCCCGGCGCCATCTCCGGATCGGGGCGACGCGGGTCGTACTTGAAGTAGTGACGATCATTGGGGGCTGGCGGGTTCATCAGTGCATCGTAACAAATCGTCGCCGTGAAAGGGTCGAACCCGGCGCCGATTGTGGCTTAAATGTCGTCGGTGTGTTGAAAACAGACGGGTATTTCATTGCGAAAAGTTTAAGGCACCCGTGGGGCGTTACTCTAGCAACAGGCCCAATCGACGTAGCACTTCCGCGACAACCTCCGGAGACACTTCACCGGCATATTCCGCTCGCCGCGCCCGCCAGTCCAGACTTTTGACTTGGTCCGCTAATACGACACCTGTCACTGACAAACCATCCGGTAATGGCACCTCGAACGGATACCCTTTGGCTCGATTGGTTATGGGGCAGACCAACACCAACCCCACTCGCTCGTTATACGATCCCGGCGACAGAACCAATGCCGGGCGCCGCCCCGCCTGTTCGTGACCGGCTTGCGGGTCCAGACTCAGCCAAATGATTTGGCCACGGTCGGGGGCATTCTTGGCTATGCTGTTCACAGCAACTCTGCCCCAACAGGTGAGCCGGTGGCCCACTCATCATGTCGGTTTTCAGGTGTAATGCGTGCGAGCAACTGATCCAACATTGCCGCGTTGTCGAGCCGAATGACCAGCCGCCCGCCCGTCAACTCAATGTCCACGGCACCACCGTCATGCAGACCGGACTGAACAGCAAGTGACTCAGGAAGCACGACAGCCAACCCGCCGGGGCACTTCTCGATGTGGGATAGCATAGGAATCTCCTTGTTGTGGAATTGTACCGTTGCCGCACAGTGGCAGCAACCGTGAACGATTTTGTGGATACCCGTTCGGCACGGCCTAATATGGGTACAATGCCGCAATACTCTTTCCGGTTACGCTTGGCCTACTGAGGGGATGACCGCGTGTCTGCTGATAAAATCTCGGATTACTTAACGTCGTTTGCCACGGCCCGGACCCAGATGATGGAGCAACTCCGTCGGGTGCTGGTGGGGCAGAACGATGTCATCGAACAGATCTTAGCGGCGGTTTTTACCAGGGGCCATTGCTTGCTCGTCGGCGTGCCGGGGTTGGCGAAAACGCTCATGGTGAGCAGCATCGCGCAGATTCTGGACGTGTCGTTCAAGCGGGTGCAGTTCACCCCGGACCTCATGCCGTCGGACATTACCGGCACGATGGTCATGGACCAGAACGAGCAAAACCGGGCGGAGTTCCGCTTCGTTAAGGGGCCGATCTTCACGAACATTTTACTCGCGGACGAAATCAACCGCACCCCGCCCAAGACGCAAGCGGCACTGCTGGAAGCAATGCAAGAACGCCAAGTCAGTGCCGGGCAAGACACGCACAAACTGCCCGACCCGTTCTTCGTCATCGCCACGCAAAACCCGATCGAGCAAGAAGGCACGTACCCCCTGCCGGAAGCCCAACTCGACCGCTTCATGTTCAACATCTTTGTGGATTACCCGAGCCTGGACGAAGAGAAGAAAATCATCGGCATGACCTCCAAGGACGACGCGCCGGAACTCACCAAGGTGCTAACGGGCAAAGCGATTGTGAACTTGCAAAAGCTCGTGCGAAGTGTGCCGGTGAGCGACTTCGTCACCGAATACGTGGTGAAATTGGTCCGCGCCTCCAGGCCGAAAGACCCGACCTCGCCGGAGTTCATCAAGCGGATGGTGGACTTCGGTGCGGGCGTGCGGGCCGGGCAATATCTGGTGCGGGCGGGTCAGGCGTTTGCGGCAATGGATGGTCGATTCAGCGTGGCGATCGACGACATTAAGCGCGCCGCGATTCCCGTGCTTCGTCACCGGCTTGGAACGAACTTCCAAGCCCAAGCCGAAGGGAAAACCAGCGACGATCTGGTTATGGAATTGCTCCGCACAGTGGGTGAAACCGAACCCACAAAGTATGTGACCAGTGGCAAGAAGAAGTTGTAACGAAACAACCCCTCCGCACAGGCCGGAGGGGAAGTTGGGGGATGATCGAACCGCTCGGATCAACGGCTACTTGGGAAGTAGCCACCGTTCAGCGGGGCGGGTTCTGGTGGCATCTTCAGCAGCGGCTTTACGACTGGAGCCGTGGGTGTTGATGGCACCGCGAGAACGTCCGTTGAGACGGGGGCTTGCGGTGCGCCGCGTTCGGTTGCGGGGCGTGATGTTCTGCCCATCGACAGCGGCTTCGGCGACACGTCTGGAACAACAATCGGCACAACAGGAGCCGGGACTGGATTACTCACCGGGGTCACAACGGGGATGCTGGGAACGGTTACCACGGGCTTCGGTGTGCTGATTTCTTTGGGCATCATCACTTCGACCACCTTCGGCATCACTGGCGTCAATGGCGTCGCAACAGTAACGGGAGCCAGAATCGGTTTGGTGATTTTGACCGGGTCGGACGTTGGTGTTGTCACTTTCGGAGTGGGCATTGCGTCTGATTCCAATTGCCCCGTTCCCGTTGACGATGGCGTGGACGGCGCGGGTGCCCACTTGACGGCTGGTGCCGTTGCTGAAACCGGCGTCGGTGCGACTTTTGATGTAGCCGCGACTGGTATTGGTGTTGGAACAACAACCGGCATTGGAACCGATTTTACGATCGGTGTTGGAACACTCGGGGCAATCGGTGCGTTAAAGCTGATGACTTCTGGCTTCACCACAGTCACGGGTTTCGGTTGAGACACGGTTAACAGTGCCGGTACGGGTGCCGGTGCCGGTGTAGCGAACATCTGCGTCTTAGTGTTTGGCACTGACTTTGGAATCGGATCATTCAGCGTAAAGTTGGGTGCAGGTGCTGAAGGGGCTGGTGCAACCATCGTCAGCACGCTTGCCGTGTGGACCACGGTTGGTGGTGCGAGAACCGGCTGCCCAATCGCCGCGCCCGAATCGCGCCAACTCATGAGTTCCACGAGTGTTGTCGGCTTCCCAACCGTTTGAATCTCATTCGCCGTTGGCAGACCCGCTGCGGCGTAGTCTGTGGCGTTGATCGAATCGTTGAAGTTGTACCCAATCTGCATCCCGATCGCCATTGCCCGGCGGCCGATGGCGACAACCTGTTGACGCGGAACCTGGCTGACCGAGGCATAGTATTGCTTCGGGAATTCCGCATCGCCGTGTTTGTAGACCTTCGACTTGTCGTCTTTCCCGTCGGTCTCTTTCTTGTCTTTCTTGTCGCCCTTACCGGGTTCGATCAACTGCTTCTCAGCGTCTTTCTCTTTTTGCTCGTCTACCTTGGGTGGAACCAACGGCGGCAGATCGGGCGCACAACACACGCAGGACAAACAGCGGTCCAGTGCGTGAGCGGCAACGGCGCGGACTCGTGCCGATTTCTCCGACGGGTGACCGTCTTGTGAACTACAACTCACGGTAATGCTGAGTGCCATGACGACTTTGCACGTGCAGCAACAGCCGTTCATGAAAGCCACGGCGGCCTCGTACCGGACGCACTCGTTCCG
>JAYSXU010000029.1:0-2208 GCA_043716965.1 Fimbriiglobus sp. | reverse complement strand
TCAGTCCGCCGGTGTACCTCAGCGTGAACACCGGCGGACTGACGTCGCGCAGTATGTCTCGGCGTGAACACCGGCGGATTGACGTCGCGCCGTTCGCCAAGTCCGCGACTGGCCGCACGCCAAAAACATCGGTCACACGTGCCCATGATGCCCGAGCCATCGTTCCGCGTCTAGGGCCGCCATGCAGCCGGTTCCGGCGGCGGAGATGGCTTGGCGGTAGTAGTCGTCGGCCACGTCACCGGCGGCGAACACGCCATCGACGCTGGTGTAGCTGCGGGCCACCGTCGTCCACTTGATGTAGCCTTTTTCGCTCAACTCAATTTGCCCGTTCAGGAACCCGACGTTCGGGGTGTGGCCGATCGCCAGGAAGACGCCGGTGCAATCGACTTTTCGCCGCTGTTCCGTTTTGGTGTCTTTCACCATCACCGCCGTCACGCCGTTTTTGTCGTCGCCGAGAACCTCGTCCATCACGCTGTTCCACTGAATGTCGATCTTCGGGTTGGCCTTCGCGCGCTCGGCCATGATCTTGCTGGCCCGCAGGCTGTCCCGGCGGACCAGCATCACCACGTTGCTACTGTACTTCGTCAGGTACGCGGCTTCTTCACACGCGGAATCGCCGCCGCCGATGACCACAATCGGCTTGCTCCTGAACCGGGGCAACGCACCGTCGCACACCGCACAGGCGGACACGCCACGGTTCTTGAAGTGATCTTCGCTCGGCAACCCCATGTAGTTGGCGCGGGCGCCGGTGGAGATAATCAGTGTGAGTGTTTCCACGGTAGTGCCGTCGTGCATGGTCAACGTGAACGGCTTCTTCGAGAGATCGACTTTGACGACATCCTTCGATTCGACCCGCGTGCCGTAGTTCACGGCTTGCTGACGCATCAGCGCCATTAACTCTGGGCCGTTGATGCCGTGGCTCGGTTGCTCTTTGCCTTTGGCCACCCAGTAAGGATAATCGGGGTCGTCGGATTTCAGCGCCGTTTTGAGATATTCGCGCGTGTCGCCGGCCGGCCAACTCGGGAAGTTTTCCACTTCGGTGGTGAGGGCCAACTGTCCGAGTGGGAGCGTGCCGTTTTGCCGATTGGCTTCGTCGTAAGGGTTGCCTTGAAACACGAGTGGCTCGATTAAGGCACGAGCGGCATAAATCGCGGCCGTCCACGCCGCAGGGCCAGAACCGATGATGACAACTTTTTCAGGCACAGAATCCGCTCCGGGTCGAGGTTGCTTGGTGTGTTGGTTAAAGATTCTCTGTGGCGTCCATCCGGCTTACAGCCGATGGGAACGAAACAGAATAGTATTCTAAGACGAACACCGATTGTGGGGAGAAGCTGAGCTTATGTTGCGTCTGACGGACCTCCGCGAAATTCTGCGTTATGTTCCCCGGTTCCGGGACAGGGTCTTCGTGATTGCCATCGACGGCGCGATCGTTGAGGACGACAACTTCCCGAACCTATTGTTAGACATCGCCCTGTTGCGAAGTCTGAGCATTCGCGTAGCCCTGGTTCACGGTGCGGCCAAACAGGTCGATCATTACGCACGGCTCACAAACATCACGCCCTCGGATTTGGTGGGAACGGGGGTCACCGACCGTGAGACCTTGCAGGTCGCCATCACCGCCGCCAACCGCGTGTCGCATGAAATTCTCGAAGGACTTGCGGCGAACGATCTGCGCGGCGCTTGCCCGAATGCGATTACCGCACACCCGGCAGGGATTTTGGGTGGCATCGACCATCAGTTCACGGGCCGTGTCGAACGCATCGACTCGGTTTTGCTGAATAACCTACTCGAACACGACATTATACCCGTCGTGCCGCCGCTCGGGATTGATGGCATGGGGCACAGTTATCGCCTCAATTCCGACGCCGTGGCGGTTGAAGTGGCCAAGACTCTGGGGGCAGTCAAGCTGATTTACCTCGCCACCGACGGCGGCGTGAAAGATGCGCGAGGCGTGATTCGACAGATGACCGTGGAGGATGCCGAGGCGTACCTTAAAAAGAATCGCAACGAGATGGCCCCCGGTACGATCACGAAACTGGCCCACTCCGTCCGGGCTGGTAAAGAAGGAATTGAGCGGATTCACATCATTGACGGCCGCGAACAAGAAGGGTTGCTGGGGGAAGTCTTCTCCAACGAAGGCATCGGCACCCTGATTTACACCAACGAGTACCAAGCGATTCGGTTGGCGCAGAAGAAAGACTTGCGCGC